>DAINQQ010000041.1:19344-31328 GCA_036742645.1 Flavitalea sp. | reverse complement strand
GAGGAGGTTATTTCACTAGGGATTTCTTGGTAGAAGTTGGCAAACATATAACCCCACAAAAAGGGATTGTGTCATGCCCACGTGAACACAACTCTTTCCTCTTTCCCCAACCTCTTTCTCTCTTAGCCCCTTTTCCTCTTTCCCGGAAACGTCTTTCTCTCTTAGCCCTCAATTATCCGCATCCTTAATCGCCGGCCTTCGATCAGCTGGATCTCTCTTCTCATAATTTATTTCAAAAGCAGAAAGATCCGGTTGATACTTACGTTCCCGCTGCAGTTCGTATTGATATATCCGCTGTCCTAACTGGTACAGAAATGGCCAACCGGTTGTCGTGTATTCGTATTTGTTATCGTTCAATATCCCATCCTTATTCACGTACATCGTAGCGGACAGCATATACTCAACCTTATTTTCAGAATCCACAACATATGATACGTCGGTCAAAAAGCCGTACGCCCAGCCAACCTTATTAAACACGCGGACATGTTCGGGCATTTTATGTGTGCTGTCGCGGAAAAAGAACTTAACATAGCTGTCGTAGTATACAGAATCATCGTACTTCGGAAAAGGAGTTTCAGATGGGTACTGTGACAAATAACGATATAGAAATTCATAATCATTACCAGTCAAATCAAATCGTTGTTTTTTTGGAACGGAGTTTGGAAACAAAACAGACTGCAAGATCTGCCTGAGATTTTCTAAAGAAATATTATTATGTATTGTAAAATCGAAAGGCTCATTAACCAGGCTATCATTCCTGTTCATAAAAGCAGTTCCAATTTTGATCACTGTGCTGAAATCGAATGAATCAGTATTGTATGCCGGGGGCTGCGCATAAATTAAGCTTCTATCCTCGTGAATAAATCTCACTGGATTCGTGTGCCTGTTTTGTTCCATGGTAAATCCCATGAATTGCCTTGGGATCCTGATATCGTTATAACCTTTCTCTTTAAGCCGCCTGTGAATGGTTTGCTGACCGATGAATTGATAAAGACGGTTATACGCGTCATTGTCACTAATTAGGAAGGCCTTTTTAATATAATGCGCGATACTCGGTAGTTGGTTTTCGCTCGTGCTGTCCCTATATTGTTTCGTTTGCTTTTCATAGCTGCTGTCGAATTGAATAAAAGTGTATTTATTGACGCCCTTAATCCTCATTTTATTTAGCTTTTCCAGGGCGAGAAAGGCTAGAGGCATCTTTACAGTTGATGCAGGATTGTAGTACACGCCAGGATCGTAATTGTAGTAATAGTTTTTAAAGACCGGCTTATTGTTTTTAGTCCGGTCGATTTGAGTGTAAATAATTTGCAGTCTATACGTGTCTGCCTTTTGCAATACCTGTGTTACCAGGTCATCGGGGGTTTTCATCAATATTTGTTTTAACAGCGTATCAGTTTTGGTTTGAGCGTTTGCTGATAGGGTTAAGATAGCAGCTACGAAAAGGCATAATTTATACATGTTTGGAAGGTACAAACTCTTAAATATAAGCCCGAGACATAAATTAAACTAAATTGAATTTGGTATACGAGGACTAACGATGATCCGAAGTTTAGGGCACCGGGCAACCTTTTATTTGTAATGTGCATTTATCTTTTTATAGCAATAAGAGACTCTTTCGTTAAAAATGAATATACCAGAACTGATCAAAGAGGCAAAGCAGGGAAGTTCCGCAGCGCAAAAATGCCTGTTCGATCAGCTCGCAGACAAAATGTTGATGGTGTGTCGCCGGTATGTTAAAAGCCCGGAAGATGCTGAGGAATTGATGCTTGATGGCTTTTACAAGTTCTTTAAAAATATTTCTTCTTTTGATTACCAGGGAGACGCGGCATTTTATGCCTGGCTGAAGAAAGTTATGATCAACGAATGCCTGATGTTCTTAAGAAAGAAAACGGTATTCACGATTGTAACGGAAACAGCAGCGGAAGAATTGATATTAGAAGAAGACGTCCTGGATAAATTATCGGCGGCAGAGATTTTCAACCTGATTGTACAATTGCCCGTTGGCTATAGAACAATTTTCAATCTACACAGCATTGAAGGGATGCCGCACGCTGAAATTGCCGCCTTACTCGGAATTGCCGAAGGAACTTCGAAATCGCAGCTGAGTAAAGCGAGAACCTTGTTACAAAAAATGTTGTTGCAAAACAAAATCGACTATGTTACACGAAAGACCCAATGAGTCATTTCATTGGAAAAATAAGTTGGATGAATTGGACCATCTTTCTTCAGAACCGGTTGTAGATAAAACCGCTTCATGGGAAAGATTGCATGCCCGTCTTAGTCAAAAAAAGAAAAAGAATAAAATATTCTGGTACCAGACCGCTGCCGCCTGTGTGTTGATGGCCGTTGGAATCTCATGGTTTTTTACAAACGAAAAAACCGGTAAACAAGTAACTGATAAGAACTTGTATCCCGCTCAACGCTCAGTCGATAAAAGATCTATAGCTAAGAATGAAAATGCAAAAGTTGACACTCAAAGTATCACTATTATAAAGAGAGAAGGTGAAAAAGCTGCCGTTCTTTTCAACAATAAAAAAAATGCGGTTTCCAAAGTTTCAACGGTAGTAGAAAAAAATGATGTACCAAATCTCTTCCCTGTAAAGGATTCTTTACAGGAAGTAATCATAAATACCGTAAAGTCTGCAGACACTATTCACGCGAACTTAATAACAGCAACATCCAGCCGGAAGAAATTGCGCGTTGTACATATCAATCATCTTGAAAGATCATCAGAACAAGAAATTCAATATGGGAGAACTGCATTGCCTTCTGCACAAATTAAGAATTTCCGCAACGAGGACATCTCTGCTTTTTCGCTCAGTAAGAATGCCTCAGATAATATCGTAAAAATCAAACTCTCTCCTTCAAACTAGCATAAACATGAAAAAGACTTTCTGTTTTCTGATGCTTTTAATAAGCATCACAGGGACGGCTTTTGCCCAGGACAAGCCCACAAAAGCTGATAAAACATTTGACCTGCCGCCCAATTATCCAAAGCGCAGGATTGCCGTTGATCTTGGCAAGGGCAATAAAATGCAGATAGAGGTGGCTGCTATGGAAGACCTCAGGCGGTTCGCTAATATGGACTCTCTTATCCGTGCTTTTCTTAAGGATATTGAGCCGTTGAAAGATTCATTAGGCGATGAAAGTTTCTCCAGGCGGATCGATTACGTTACTGATTCAATGGGTCTCTCGAAGATCCGCATCCAGCAATTCAAGCCAAAAGGTTCAAGCTTTGTTGTAAGAGAGGGAGATGCGGCGGTATTGAAGCTGGAGCAGGATACAATTAATTTTATTGGGGTAGTTCCTTTCATTGCAAAATATACTTTCCGGAAAGCCTTTGCTGATACCCGTTATTTCCGTGTAAGTTTTTTTTTGAACGACTTATTCGACCTACCCCAGTACCTGGATGGAAATCTTAATAAAAAGATTGAGTCTCTACTGGATAATACAAAGTCTGATTGGAATACAACTGCACAAAAAGGGACAGCTTTCCTTAAGACTGACCGTTCAATTTCTGCAAAACAGCCGGGCGGATATTTAGGTGCAGGAGATTATCTTAACTTCCGTTTTTCCGTAGATATTCAGAACTATAAACACTACTTCGTTCCCTCCTTCAGTTTAGGTGCAGGCCTAATTCTCAGCACTACCCATTTTAAGCGTGATATTGTTTTGTCCTGGGATCCTCATTTTTTCTTTGCAAAGGATAGCCTGGATAAATTAAGAACTTTCCGGAATGACTTTTTAACACTCACCTGGGGGCAGGGCATTGTTCAGGACTACAATCCAAGGAAGGAATCACACCTGCTGTTCATAATGTCTCTTGGCTATTTAATCCGAAGAAACGGAGATTATTTCGAAAAAAACACATTTCGAATTGGAGCCGGAAGACTTTCCTTGTTCGGGGGTAAGACGAAGATCGAACCGGTTATGTACTTCGATAATTTCTTTAAAGGTGTAACACCCGGGCTAAGGTTGATACAGAGTTTTTAGAAAGCTTCCTTCGCAGAAGGGTGACATCCTTCATTTATGATACTTGAACATCAAAATCGAGGATGTCATCGTTAATGCTTTCGCGAACCCAAAGAGTTGTGATGGATGTTCTCAGGAAGGCTTACTGAGATCGTTACTCGTACGCCAAATGTTCATCATTCATCACCCGGATGATAGATTCTCTCGGCTTTCTTCAACACTTCGTGTTTATCTAATGTCATTGATTTCGTTTGATGGTTTATAAACATTGACATCTGATCTTTATAATGTGGAGAACCGGGAACGTTCGAAGCACCATACGCGTTCACTGATTCAATGACAGGCAGCGCGTTTTTCGGATAACGCACAAAACAAATATAGGCGTCGCCAGTGTTTATCCTTCTTAGACCATTTTTATAAGGAATTGTATTTTGTGCAGTGAGCACGTCAGGTATTCCCCAAACAGGTCGCACTTCATCACCTCGCACAATCTTTTGTATATCACCTAATGCGAGGTTAGTAGTTCCAAAGTTCTTCATCATGTAGTCGTGTACATATTGATAGGCTTCTACAACTTCCGATTTTAAAAGTTGTCTCGGCGTAATTCGACTAAGTTTTGCAAAAAGGTGATTGTAAAGCAACATAAAGATCGCAGCTCCTTTACTCCCGGCATCTGCTTTCCGATCCCAGTGTTGTAAGGTAGTTATCACGTCTTTTAATTGAGGATATTCATTACTATGGAGATTTAATAAAGTATCAAGTCCGAATGGATAGGTCAGTGTTTCAGGAAGCTGTTTGTCAAATTTTATTCTCTTCATGTTCTCGTAATCAATTTTATCAAACCCGCGTAACAATTCCGTTACCCGCTGGCTCCTATTATTATGAAACGTCTCAAAGCCGTCGTTGCGATCGAATTTGTATGGAGCCAGATTGGAGGAGCTATCCGTCGCAAAAAATGGAGAATGATTGGTGTTAAACAAGTACCCCGAGGGCGGATTAAGATATTGTGGCAATTCCTCAACGGTTTTGAATTCAGTCCATAGAGTCGCCGACGTGTTTCCTGGCAAGGTACCTCGCCAGCGATATGATGGATCAGGATTACGGCGCGGCATTTTGCCATTGCTTATGTAAAAAATGGTATCATACCTGTCGGCATACATGATATTGAACATTGGAAGACTCGTCATACTGAGGGCCTTGTAGAACTCCGTATAATTTTTGGCTTTATTCATCCGGTACCATTGCTCGAGGGCTTTGATATCCATTGTAGCCGGAAGGCGAATGGAGAATACTCCCTGCCTGGTTTTTACGGTGGCGCCATATTTACTCCAGTAGATGGTACGGGTAACCGCAACAGGAGCTCCTTTCACATGCAGCTTAATTTTGTTTGATTCAAGATTTACCCACTGACCGTCGAACTTGTATTGAGTGTTGTTCGGGTTCATCTCCAGCTGGTACATGTCGACCTTGTCCTGATAGTTTACCGTATGGGCCCAGCCGAGATTTTCATTTGTACCATGGAATATCAGGCAACCGCCAGGAAACAATCCACCAAGCATATTCCAGCCCTCTTCACTTTGCAAATGGGCTTCATAAAAAGCCGTGGGTCCTTCTAAAGGTTGATGCGCATTTATAGTAAGCATTGCTTCACCGGTTGTACTTCGCGAAGGATGAAAGGCAAAAGCATTTGACCCTTCCGATGAAAATCCCGGTATCGTAGCAACATTATTTCCAAACAGTTGAGGAAGAAGTCTGTCGAGTCCGCAAAAAATGCTGATCGAAAAAACTACGGCCGTCAGATATTCCTTTTCGTCAAAGGGAAATGAGGCCTTGTACCTTACGCGGTTCGGATATGCCCTGGCATATGCATTCAGGCCTTCGGTATATCCTTTTATTAAAGCAAGGAAATCAGGACTAAGAGTACTCCATTGGTCTTCGACCACCTGCCGGCACCGCAGAAGGTTCACTACGTAATCGACTTCAGCACCCTTCCGTCCTATTGCAACGCCCAATTTGGCCTTCCCATAAAGAATCATCGTTTCTATGTTGCCAAGATCGTCTTCAGCATGCGCCCAGGCCAGACCATACGCCACTTCCGAATCTGTTTTTGCGAAAATATGTGGCACGCCAAAGCTATCGCGGGCAATAGTTATGTTTTGTGGATTGATTTGGGCGGTTGCATTGACAGATATTCCCAAAACCAGGGCTATCAAAGTTTTCATTCAGGAAATATAACGAAAAGCGAAAATCGGTGGAATGATTTTTTAAACGAACATAAGAGCAGCCTCATCTTCTGTTTTATAGTTTTTCCGATGAAATCGCCCGTCCGATTTGAAAAATTGTCTTTGAAGAAGACTTTGTTGTTTTGTTTGGCCGAAAGTTTGTTTTAGTGTTGAAATCGGAGACTGGTGAAGTAAATGCAACTAAAATTGCCTTTTTTTTTATCTTATCAGTCGATGAAGGTTTTACCGAAAGGATGTGTCCGTAGAACTCAACGATACAAATCAACTTGTCAAAATGCCCTCTATAGGGTATGACGGATCTTTTCCAATTTGAGTATCTTCGGATGTGGATTTTAGCGGTAAAAATTATCGGTCGCTCTCTGTCAGAGCTGGTTTTTTATTTGTTCAGTTTGCTTAATTTTTCAGCGATGCATTACATTACAACAAAAACTTTAATCCGGATCAAGGTATTGCTTCTAGCAGGCGCCTTGGTAATCGTGGGGTTGGTACTTTTTAATATTTTCTCTGGTGACTTCGAGCCCGGACTGATAGGTCGAAAGGGATCAAAAGCCTCAAAAGGCCAGGAAGAGTTTAAGACGTCCGATGAGCTACTTCATGCCCGGCTGTGGCAACTACAGGATATGGACCAGAAATTCGCGTCCCTAATGACGACACAATACGATCAGGAAGCCCTGGTGAAGACCAATGCGTCAATTCAATATACAGAAGAGTCTTTTCGAAAATCCATCGATAGCATCGCGCGAATTGGCGTAGCATATGATGAGCAATCCGGGAGCAACGACTTTCAGAATATGACTACCTTCTTCAAAAAAATTCTCGAAAATCGCCGGTTTATTGCGTTCACTCGTATGGGGATTCTTGCCAGCGGGGAGGGATCGGCAAGCGAAAAGCAAACGATCCTCAAACTACAAAACCAGTTGTACGAAAAAGACAGAATGATCGCCTCTGATGCGGATAATAAATTGGTTGAAAATCTCCAAAGCCAGCTTACTGAAAAAGATAAGGTCATTTCTGGATTGCAAACACAGGTGCAAAAAGAACAGGCAGATAAACAAACGTATACCCAGACCACACAAAAACTACAGTCTGATTTAGCTGAAAAAGATAAAATGATTGCCTCGTTGGGGAACAAAACCGGGCCGGATCAGAAAGCTGTCCTTACCTTGAAAAACGAACTAACGACAAAAAATAAACAGATTAGCGATCTACAGGCGCAGTCTCAGTCTGCAAAACAAAGCTACACGCAGACGATAGAAAAATTACAAAACGAGTTGAGCGAAAAAAATAGAGTCATCGCGTCTACCTCAAATAAGAAAGTACCTGCGGACCAAAAAGCATTAACTGGCCTTCAAAACGAAATAAACACAAAGAATAGACAAGTCAGCGATCTCCAGGGGCAGCTTCAAAAAGAAATTTCAGAAAAGAAAACGTACTCGCAAACGATTCAGAAATACGAAAGCGATATCGCCGCAAAAAATAAGATGATCGACGCATTGAGTAACATAAATATTCCAACCGATGATAAAGCGGTAGCAAGATTGCAAAAAGAGATCACTTCGAAAGATAAACAGATCAGTAGTTTGCTAAATCAGCTGAATGATAAAGATAGAGCAACAGCCAATGCCTCAAACAGTAAATTGCCTGCTGATCAAAAAGGCCTGGCTGCACTTCAAAATGAAATAAGCGCGAAGAATAAACAGATAAATACACTGCAAGCCGAAGTGAGGAAAGAAGCTGCAGAGAAGCAGAATTATTCGCAAACTATTCAAAGCTTGCAGCTCGAATTGATTGAGAAGAATAAAATTATTGCAGGTGCAGGAGATAGAAAGGTGCCAAGCGATCAAAAAGCCCTCGTAACTCTTCAAAACGAGATTGCGGAAAAGGATAGGCGCATAAAGAGGCTCGAAGAGCAATTGTCAACCGGTTTCGTTGCCAGGCAAGCATCTAACACGAATGTAAGAGACATGGAAACAAGTACAAATTTGCGGCTTGCATATAATAATACGATGGCTCAACTTGGACTTCTTCAAAAGAAGTACAATTCATTGAAAGCTGAAATGGATCAGTTGAAAAATCAACGATGATTTGCTGATCTTACTTTTATTGACCTTTATCTTAATTGCTGGAACTAAACTTTCCCGGTGGGCATTGGTACTTTTGCCGGAAGGCCGTTGTAAAATACTGAATGCTTTTAAATCCGGAAGAAAAAGCGACATCTGCCACAGGCAATGCGGTGTTACGCAACAGGAGTTCCGCATTCTTCAGTCGAATTGTTAGAAGAAATTGGTGGGGTGAATATGAGGTAAACGTTTTGAAGATCCGGCTGAAATGAAATGGGCTTACGCAACAGTATGCCGCAATGTCCATCAACGAAATATCTTCTGCAAAATTTAGAGTGATGAATTCCTTTGCCAGCTCAATTGTTCGAAGGTGATTTTTCTTGAGCTTCTCATTTATTCTGAGATCTGATTTGTACTCGCCGATACACGCAAGCACTTTCTCTATCATTTCCAATACGAGTTGATCTATTTCAAGGCGGCCGCCTGATTTTACAAGCGCCATTTGCAAAATATTGAAATGGAGAAATTCAATTTCGGCGCTCGTTTTAACCAGGGTACAGTCAAGATCTGCATCTAGAAAGAAGTCGATTTTGTGATAATGTTCTTTCAATTCTGTATAGAAGTTCATATTTAACTCGAAGATGGTACACTCATCAGGAACAGTATGAGTATGTGTAACGGTATGCTCATATCCAGGTTTTGTGATGAGTGCGCAACCGTTGTAAGAATCGAGCGAATCCCGAAAGACATTAAATAAAAAATTCCCTTTACGAATAAAGCTGATGCAAAATGAAGCGCAGTATTCAGGCTTCGATGTGCGGCAATCGGTACATCGGCACTTGAAATCAGTAATGCTATAAAAATCTGATTTGAATAGTGTATGGATATCCGCTTGCATGAACTATAAATTTACAGGATTACTCCTGGGTGAAATGTTTTACTAATATCATGCTACAATTCGAGGTCGAATTGATCCTGATTTTCTTTACCTCCTGGTATTCCGGATCATTGTAACAATTAAGAGCGGCCTCTTCCGAAGGAAAACGGATGATTGCATTCATATTTCTTGCACTTCCTTCAACCGCAACTCCATTTATGTCGGCGGCAAGCACCTCTCCCCCGTACTTCATAATTAGAGGTACGGCCAATGGCCCATATTTTTGGTATTCATCTGCATTGATGATGTCGTAACTATTCATATAATAAACCGGCATATCGCTACTTTTAATTATCAGTACGTGTACTCGGGTGGCGCTATTCCATGACAACGCAGATAAACAACAGCCTGGCCCCGATGATGTGTTGTATGGTCAATAGTTGCATGGAAACCTTTAACGGCCACGTCTGTCAATTTCTGTTTCTCCAGCGTGTCCTTTACCGCATTGTACGCTGCGGCGAGATAATTGATAACCTCCTTCTTGTTGGTCTTTGTCGCCGGCTGCTCCCAGGGAACTTCTTTTCCTTTAATATAGTTTTCATTCCACCAAAAAATACCATACGCGATATGGTGCATTAACTCCAGAAAGTTCCAGCCGCCGCCCGCAGGTTTAAAGTTATAAGAGTCGTCAGGCATTGCCTCCGCCACTGCTACAGTATAGCCCCTCGAATTTTCAAGGGTTACAAATAATTGCTCCTTCATTGTTTCTAAATTTTTTTCAAAACTAGAAACGGAATGCGGCAGACATTTAAGGATTCTTGCTCATTTTAAAAATGTTCGCGAGAAGACCCAAAAGGAGTACCTATATTATGAGTCCACAGCGGACTAAAGCTTATGGTGCTTACGGCTATTTAATAGATCTTCTGGAACTTTTAATTCGCCGCTTGACGATTCAATTAATCCATTTCGCTCATCTTCTATATTTGTCGCTTGTGTGTAAACATCGCCTGCGACAGGCCGTTTGCGCAATTCTTCCTTGAACAATTTTATTTGGATTGCACGCTCCTCATCCTTTTCCGGGCCTCCATAATCTGGAAACCCAAAGCCACCCCATTCACTCACAACAAGCGGCACCTGCCGGCGATAGAAAAAAGGATCACCCACGACCAGCGGAAAGGCAGCTACGCCTACCAATTTACCTTCAACTAATTGATCCAGTAAGTCTGCCCAGCGCTTCAAATCCGGCGTGTATAAATGCGCGGTTAAAAGATCCGATTTTAAGCGGCCTTCATAAGATATATGCTGCCACCCGTCATTATCCACCACGAGGAACTGAGGATGGGCCAGCTGCATGTAATGATACATATCCATGATATATTGGCGAGTGTCAGGGCTAGTGGCTATATCCTGTACTCCCCAATCTTCATTGAAAAGGCTCCAGATTACAACTGAAGGATGAGAACCGATCAATGCAAGCATCCGCAATAATTCGTCCTTGTGATTTGCGTGGCTTTTGTGGCTTGATTGATGCGGACTTGGCACCTCTATCCATAGCAACATGCCAATTTTATCTGCCAGGTTGTATATCCGTGGATCTACCCCAGCAATGTGAATACGCACCAGGTTACAACCAAGCTTTTTCATGGCGTGCATATGCCGCTTAATTTCCTCATAAGTGGCGATCCCTGGTTGATATAAAATTCCGTCGAGATAAACGGGTTGATTATTCAGGTAAACACAGCATCCCCGCGCTTCTACCTTACGAAGTCCGAAAAGAGTTTCTATTTCAGCAACGTATCCGTCGGAATTAACAAGTTGGGCTACCAGTTTGTACAGGTAGGGTTTTTCCGGCGACCACAAACGCGCACCGGGAATCTCCACAACCAACCGCTGCCTTTTTTGTCCTGCCTCCAATTGCAGTTGAAATTCGTCCATTGCAATCGGTTCACCGGATTGTTGCTTTCTTTCAAATATTTTTAGCCTGATAGTATATAGGCCCGGATCATGAATACGGGTAGTAAGATTGAATCGTACTAGGTTGTCTTCTACAATCGAAACAACTCCCACTCTTGAACGCAACCGGTTACGTTCGACGAGTTCGATCCAGATGCTGCGAACAGCCCCCGTATAGGTTTGATACCATATTCCGCCACGTTTGTACACATGAGACTCCTGTTTCCCACGTGGAATATCAGCATCCATCGTGTCGGCGATGCGAACAGTGAGCCTATTTACCTCCGGCAGACCTTCTTCGGGAAGCTCATACGAGAATGAAGTGTATTCGCCCACGTGTACCTCATCGCCCTCGATCGTTTTTAACAATACTCCATTCAACCAAACCATTGTTTCGTATCCGCAGGCTCCGAAGGTTAACTGTAACATCGAATTCGGTAAACCATTTCCGTTTTCACTCGATGGCAAAGGAAAGTCGCGTTCGTACCAGGCGACTACTTTGTCGTGCCAGGTTTGCACTGATTGTTGGCCTTTTGCTGCAATAATGTGCTCTTCGACGGAGCCGGGCCAGTGAGCTGTATGCTGAAATGAATATCTCTCGTACCATTTTTCCTGTAAACCCTTGTCTTCAAGATCGAGTTCGAAATTCCATACGCCATCTAATAATACATGGGTGTTGTGCCGCAAAACTGCACGCGGTAATGGGTTGACAAGCGTGTCATCATCTACTTCAGCCTTGCTGATCGAAGTACTGTAATTGGGATGCGTTAATTCCATGCTGCTATATGACTTTAAAATAACGGGTCTGTAAAAGGTCAGTGAAAAAATGACATGAAACGGTATTGCAATATTGATTCCAGACCTGGGAAGGGGTGACAT
>DAINQQ010000041.1:0-19244 GCA_036742645.1 Flavitalea sp. | reverse complement strand
AAATGACATGAAACGGTATTGCAATATTGATTCCAGACCTGGGAAGGGGTGACATTCTTTGAAATGAATCCTGATGTCATCCCTCGCATACACCAATAATTTCATAAAGTCATGCAGAGGAATTCAACACGAGGCATGTCACTTGACGTGTTAACCATATCCAGTTGGTGCCGGATATTTTCTTACTATAATTCTTATTTGTCCATTAATGCCAATAGATACACGAGGCTTGCAGTTCCATCCATCGTTGGCTCATTGGTGCTGTAATCTCCATAGTCATCATGATAGACAGCGAGATCGCTTTGAAAAGGAGCATATTCATCTTCGCTGTACAGTTTTATTCCGATCAGCCCCTTGAAAATGCTTGTGTATACAGGACCATCAACCAGTCCCCCATCAATTGGATAATTTCCCAAATGAGTGAAGGAGGAATGAGGGTCAACTGGTGTATCGCCATCGGCAGGCAATCCGTAGACCATTGATGTTCCCCAGGGATTACATCCGAGTAACCAATCCAGGTTGGCTTGTTCGAGTTCCTCAAATTGATTGTCGCGGGTTAATTCTTTGTACCATCTGCATTGAATAGCGAGAGACGTTGTCAAGTTATTGCTACACCAAATGAAAGGTACAGCACGATAGAAGGCATTTTGTTTTGCTTTGTTCCATACGGCTTGGATGCCTTGTTTGTAATAACCAACGATGGTATCTCTTCGCTTTCCTTTCACTTGCTTCGCCAGTTCGTAGTGTCCCAGGTTGATGAAGGGATACCATTGATAATGTTTGGCAGTATCAGTACCCAACCAGGGGGTAATCGGTTCCTGTTTTGCATAACTCATCCCCTCATCCAATAGTTTCTGGCTCGCAGCAGCGAGTTCCATGTCATCTACCCAATTGTCTTCCGCATAGATGTAGGGAGAAAGGACAGACACAGTCTGCGTTACACCCGGTTTCTTAAATGTGTAACGGTAAGCAGAACCTGCTTTTTGTTTTAAGGTATCGCTGTACGACTGATCAATCGATTTAAAAATTTCAGAGCCGAGGGCAAAAGCACTTGCAAATTTTGCGGCTGTTGAAGAAGTACCGGTCGTGTTGTTCATGAACTTACCTCTCTGCTGCGGTTCGCCATTTATGAAATATACCGGGCGTTCATATCCTCTTTTGTATTGGCTATCCTGTTTAGGTATGCGCATTGAAATATGGTCCCTGTCGTCGGCAATCTGGTTAAATAGCCAATCATCCTTTGGATGCATTTTCAGCAACCAGTCCAATCCCCATCGGGCTTCATCGAGTATATCCGGAATGCCATTTTTCCCATCCAACCCGTTTGCTTGTTTATCGTCACCAAACGCTTGCGGGGAGTCTCGATAGGCCATTAGCAAATGATACACGGTATTGGCTGAAGTTGTAGAATATTGTAGATAATCAGTGGCATCGTGCCAACCGCCGACGACGTCCAAATGAGTACTGTCTTTAATGCCCGCTTTCTCTCCGTACAGTACATAACCGTCATGGGTATGGCAACTATCTTTCAAGAAGGGATTGAAGCCGGTGCGTTGTTGACGTAAATATCTCAAGCCAAAATCGGCTGTTCCTTTATAGACGTTTTCGCCGATCTCAAACTCCGGTGATTTCGCGCCTCCGGCCTGCAGGTAATATCTTCCTTGTTTCTTGAATTTAGAAAAATTGAGCCTGTATGTTTGTGTAAATGGTCCATATGCGCCAAATGGCTTTCCAGCACTGGCAGTGAATACAAATTTTTTTGTTTTTGCATCAACAAGTTGAAAAGTTTTGATTGGCTGATCCGCTTTTGAACACCAGACTGCAACTTTAGAATTGGCCGGTTTATAACCAAGGAGGTTGATACGTATCCAGGATTGCTCATCGGATTGTTTGGTGGATAAGATGACTACAGGCAAAAAGAAGACGAAAACAAGCTTGTATATTTTATTCATGTAGCAATAATTATTTTTTTAGAACCAGGCAATTTAGGATAAATATATTCTAATGCATGCATCCAATCAATCGCTTAAAATTCGCTTCGATCCTACTAAGGCATCGTATCCTTTGCGCCTTCCTTTGTGTTCTTCGTGAACCGCTCGACTATACTATCAGAGGGTTGACAAAGAACACAAAGGAAGACACGAAGAACAGGAAGAATCAGAGGAACTTCAACCACTTTTGCTGCGGATGACTGAATTTGTAATACGCGTACCATCGGCATATAAAATGTAAAAGGATAATGTCTATAAAAAACACGAGGTACAACAAAGCCAATGGCCATCGATGTTCCTCGGGTACGAACGAATACGGAGCATTTGCATACCATTCTGAAAATATTTTTCCTTCCCGGACTAACGTAACAATCAATGCGGACAGGTGAATGATGAGGATGTGCATGAGGTAATAAAACATCGGCACCTTACCAAATGTCTCAAGGGACTTTGCAAGCCAGCCCCTGGCATTTTCAACAAGTCCAATCATTAAAATGGTCGGACCAAGCGTCATTAAAAGGTATGTTTGAGACGCAGGATATTTTCGCTGATTTAATAACTGGAATATGAAAGCAGGGTCCTCGGGACTCGATGGTCCTGATAAGATAAACAAGGATTCCACTACAAGGAATAGGAGTGTCGCAGAAATGCCCAGCCATATACAAATCCGCCGGCGTCTTGCATGCGGCAATAACATGACTCTCCCAAATCCATATCCGGTTGCCATTACGCCCACCCACGGAACAAGCACGTAGAGAATTGTAATCCCGGGCCAACTCTCAAGCCCGGACGGATAAATGAATTCCCAGAAATACCCGAAAGATTTATGCGCGGATTGAGGAATAATTTTAGGTGCAAGGGAAAAAAGGTCCTGAAAAACGATGACGAAAATACCAATACTGCCTACAATTGAAGGACGCAAGTATATAAGCGCCGACATCAGTATCATGCACCAGCCCAGCATCCAGATCACGCCGGCTAAAACGAATTGATCGAAATTCAGGTTAAATGTCCAAAAAAAACGAATCAGCGTTAGTTCGAGTATGACCAGCATTAAACCCCGGATAAGAAGAAAACGTGCAAGTGCATTTTTGCTGTCCAATTTAGTCCCATATAAGAAAGCACTCGTGCCTGCAAGAAATACAAAGGCAGGCGCACAAAAATGGGTGATCCAACGGGTAAAGAATATACCTGGCTCCGGACCACCGGGTGGAAGGCCTGAATATACCCGCACATGGTCAATTGCCATCAGTACAATTACGGCTCCTCTCACAACATCGACAGACCGTATTCTTGTTGTAGTGGAAGTTTTGTCAACGCTTTTTGGAGAAGCTAATGTGGATGTGGTCATGGGATTATTATAACAGGTGAGGGATATCTGTTGCAAAATTTAAGAAATTTAAGCCATCATAAAAAAATGTATATCTCTTGCTGTTCTATCTGTTTACACTAACCTCGTCATTTTAGCAGTAGAACCTTTTCGATTTTTTGCTAGTTTTTTCTGAATTGCATCTGTTGCTTTGCATGCCTGGCATATCGATTAGCGTTTATCGAAAAGGTCTGCCGGAATTGGCTCAGGGTTAGTACCAATCTTTATAAAAATCTGGCTAATTTCAACCGCGATATAGAAACAAGATCCTCCATGAGTTTTAAGCCACCCGATATTCGCAGCGTCGATGTTACCCGTTATGTGACGCCCTTGCGCGAAGGCGGCTCGCTTCCCGCAATCGTTGAAGCAGATGATGGATTTTTATATGTACTGAAATTTCGTGGAGCAGGGCAGGGCGTAAAAGCCCTTATAGCGGAGCTGATTGGCGGGGAAATAGCTCGTGCGCTTCAATTTCGCGTACCCGAGATCGTTTTTGCGAAAATTGATCCGGCGTTCGGTCGCACAGAACCTGACGAAGAAATTCAAGACCTACTCCGGTTTAGCGAAGGACTAAATCTTGGTCTCCACTATCTTTCGGGAGCCATTACTTTTGATGCTGTCGTTAACCGCGTCGATGCGTTAACAGCATCGAAAATCGTTTGGCTGGATTGTTTGCTCACAAACGTAGATCGCACGGCACGAAACACCAACATGCTTATGTGGAATAAGGAATTATGGCTTATCGACCATGGAGCATCTCTTTACTTCCATTACTCATGGAATAACTGGAAGGAACAAAGTGCGAGGCCCTTCATTCAGGTTAAAGATCATGTACTATTGCCATGGGCAAGTGAATTGCAAAAAGTGGATGCGGCATTTCGATCAATCCTGCGTGAAGAAGTTATACAATCCATCGTGAGTACTATCCCTGACGACTGGCTGAACTTTGGAGAAAATACTTCGGCTGCTGCTAACCGTAAAGTGTATGGACAATTTTTAATGAACCGCATAAATCATTCCCGCAATTTTCTAAAAGAAGCAGAGAATGCCAGACAAGAACTTGTTTGAATATGCGGTAATCCGCATGGTGCCCCGGGTGGAGCGGGAAGAATTCCTCAATGTAGGAGTGATTCTCTATTGTAAGGATCGAAAGTTTTTGGAATGCTTGTATCTACTCAATAAGGCACGTTTGCAATCGCTGTGTGCTAATCTTGATTGTGAAGAAGTGGAGGAACATCTGCGGGCATTCGAATGGATCTGCTCCGGCGATCCGAAAGGCGGTTCTATAGCAAAACTCGACATTGCGTCACGCTTTCGATGGCTGACTGCTACGCGAAGTACTGTTATTCAAACCTCAAATGTACATCCCGGGTTTTGTGAGGACCCAAAAGAGGAACTTAAAAAACTGTATGAAAAATTAGTCTCTTAAATTCTATAAAAATGAAAATATAAGCATTACGCAAATTGCTGGCCTTGTCAGCCGGGTTCGTTATTCCGACTCAATAAAGAAAGCAATTCACCTTTTGAAATCGTTTTCAAAACAGAGCTGTCCGTTTGTATCAATCGATCACTCAATTGGCGTTTTGATTCCTGTAGTTTCATGATCTTCTCTTCGATAGTATCAGGACATATTAAACGCACTGCCATCACATTCTTCTTTTGTCCAATACGATGACTGCGGTCGATCGCTTGATTTTCTACTGCGGGGTTCCACCACGGATCCACAAGGTATATATAGTCGGCTTCGGTTAAATTCAGACCGGTGCCACCAGCTTTCAAACTGATCAGGAATACCCTGACATTTTCGTTATCCTGGAAATTGTTTACTACGAGTTCCCTGTTCTTTGTGCCACCGGTAAGACATTCATATTGGATACCTCTATTCTTAAGTTCCTTTTCAATAAGATTGAGCATGGAAACAAATTGGGAGAATATTAATATCTTATGATTATTTGATTTACTTTCTATTTGTTCGATAAGAATATTGATTTTAGATGAAACCCCTTCGCCAGGTGTTTCATCCGGCAGCAATGCAGGCGAGTTGCAGATCTGCCTTAATCTCGTTAATCCTCTTAGAACATGCATCGGATTTTTTGCTATCTCTTCTTCATCTTCGCTCGAAACAAATTCTCTGAATTCCTTTTCCCACTTATCATATATCGCACGTTGCTCTTCTTCCATTTCGCAATAAATAACCATTTCGGTTTTCTCAGGAAGTTCTGTCGCCACCTGTTTTTTGGTTCTCCTTAAAATGAATGGCTCCACTTTTTGCTGAAGTTCGATCGCGCGTTTCCTGTACTTGAATTTATCAATGGGAATAGAGTATATATCTCTAAAGAATTGCTTGCTGCCCAACAAACCAGGACAGGCGAAAGAAAGCTGGCCATATAAATCCAGCGTATTGTTCTCGACCGGCGTACCAGTTATTACGATTTTGTTTCTTGATTGTAATAATCTTGCAGCCTGGTAGCGCTGTGATTCAATATTCTTTATATTCTGTGATTCGTCGAGGAATACGTAGTTAAATGTATAGTTTCTCAAATACGAAATATCAGAAACAAGAGTGCCGTATGAAGTAAGGATAATTTCAAAATCATCGAAGTTATCCGTCTCCTTTATCCTGTTTGAGCCATGAATCACGTACACCTTGATTGACGGCGAAAATTTCTTTACCTCAGCCTGCCAGTTAAATAGTAATGATGTAGGTGCTACGATAAGGTTTGTGTTCTGCTGTACTTTCTTCCTTTGAGTAAGTATAAACGCAATCACCTGGAGAGTTTTGCCTAATCCCATGTCATCAGCGAGGCAACCGCCAAAATTGAAATCATCAAGAAAGTTTAACCAATTCAATCCGTGCTTCTGGTATTCACGAAGCGTTCCGGTTAATCCCTCAGGGATTCCAATATCTTCGATATTCTCAAAACTCGAAAATCTTGATTTATAAAAAGCGAGCTCATCTTTCACTGCTTTATCGAGTACTTCCTCCTCATACATCTGGGATACTTCCGGGAAGTTTATTTTCGGGGTGATCAACGTTTCATTCAGCATTTCGCCTATGGTAAAATACTTGAAAAACTTTTCTATCCACTCCTCCGGTAAAATACCGAGTGTGCCATCATCCAGGTGTACAAACTTGCTTCGGTTCCTCACAGACTTCTGCAACTGATTCAGGTGTGCCCTTTTTTTACCGAAGCGAACATCGATTTCTGTATTGAACCAGTTAGTTCCGCTGGTTACGTGAATAGTTACTTTCGCCTTGCTTCTATTGAGCTTGTTGTCTTTTAATTTATTGAAGCCAAGAATAGTGATGCCTTGCTTCTCCCACTGTTCAAAGGCGTTCAAAAACCAGTCCTCATCTAAAAATCGCTCTTTATGGAGATAGAAATATTTCAGCTCGTTCTGCAGCTGTTCTTCAAAATCTGTATGTTGTAACAGTAATAAACCAGTGAAATGAGTTTCCGCCTTATCATCTCGCTCAACGGCAAACAAAGTTCCTCGCTGGTCAGTTGAATAGATCTTCCTTTTTGTAAGAATGGGTATTTCCACCTGGTCATATTTCATGACCGGTTCGATCATCACATAGGAGGCTAAATCCGAGAGGTAAATCATTTTCTCCGGCGGCTTACCAAAATTACCCTGGTGTATTTGTTCGTCTGTAGCCGGTGCGAGATAAGAATGAATGACGTCGATATTATCTTCTAATTTGCTTAAAACATTCTCTCGAAATTCCTTGTATTTAGACTCGTGGATACGTAAACCTTGCGGATTCTTTTTAAAAAAATGGACAGGCTTGAGAAAATGAAAGTTTCCTAATAAATAAATCGTACCGCTGATCAGTAAGAAATGATTATACAATACCTTGATGTCTTTGAACTCATAAGATTTGCCCTCAGCTGAAATCTGGACGCTTACTTCATAATAATCTTCCTTTTTACAGAGGATCATTGAAAGATCATACAAAACCGATCCGAGAACAACATGTTGAATAGACGCGGCAACAATATTTTCTGAAAACTCGGTATTGTGATAGAAAAATCGAAGACCGAGTGGATTTTTAAAGATGATCTTAAGTGCTTCCAGGTCCAACGCGTCTTTGCCTGTTGTAGGATTATTTTGAAACCTGGAAACTGCCGAAAAAAACTTTAGTAGCGAAGGATCTTCAGTTTTTAGAACAAGATCTAAAGGACTAATGAGGATGAGCGGATTCTTAATTTTGTCCTCCTTTGTAAGGGATGCTTCATATAGTTCAATGCACAGTTGTTTATAAAACCTGTATTGCTTGAGTACTACGATCAGCTCGGTATTTCCCCCCGCTCTTTGTCGTCCAGCAACAGATTTTTCTTCCTGTGATAACAATTCTTCCTTGAGCGTACTGAGGGACTTTACGGTCGACATTTATAAAAATATTAAGAATTTCTTGATGTTCTTTGTGGCTCTCGTTTTATTTGTGATGAACGTCCTTATGCGTACAGCTAAAGGAGTTCACGAAGAACACGATGGAAGCACATAGAAGACCTAACTGAACGTATCAACCCAAATATAAAGCTCATTTTCAGTAATTATTCCAGAATGAAGTTCTGAATGATTTGTTATGATAACTGTAGATTTGCGCACTTTCAGTCATTATTGTGCGTCATGATTTTTTAAGAATACACTATGCCTTTTACCCTTGCTCATCCCGCAATTGTTTTACCACTTGTATTCCTGCCCAGGAAATATATTTCGATGACGGCACTTATTTTTGGAAGTCTGATTCCTGATGCAGAATCCTATATCCGCACGTATGCAGAAAAAGATCTTACCCATACATGGGCAGGCTTCTTTTGGTTTGGCCTCCCATTTGGCTTGTTTCTTACTTTCATTTTTCACAACGTCGTAAGAAATTCATTAATTAATAATCTTCCTTTATTTCTCCAACAAAGGTTTTCAAGATTTAGGGAGTTTGACTGGAACAAAAGATTTAAACAGAAGTGGCCGGTGATAATCATCTCAATGATCATTGGAGGAGTGAGCCATTTTTTTTGGGATAGCTTCTCTCATTTTGACAGTGTACTCTTCATAAGCTATCCTCGTTTGAGAGGCAATATAAGTTTATTTGATACAGAACTGGAAATTCCCTACCTCGTTCAATATGCGAGTACCCTACTCGGGATTGTGCTGATCCTGGTATTCGTTGCACGAATGCCGCTGGTAAAAAAGCCAAAAATTCAGCCCATTTCTCCGAAATTCTGGATATCAGTTCTTCTTGTTTCCGCCAGCATTTTTATTCCAAGAAGGATTCGTATGCCCGTAAACACTTTGGACGATATTCTGGTTGCAGTTCTCTCCTCTCTTAGCTTTGGGGTGATATTGGCGTCATTGTTATTTGAATCGGCGAGTCCGAAATCCGGAGGTGTGAAATACTGATCTTTTCGAGTAGTTGTGAAAACATTCCCATTATTTAGCGAACAGCAACAAGAAGCCGCCAGAGACACCCGAAAGGCATAAATTTTGAAGGAGTCGTTTATTGTCCTGGACGATAGTCCCTATCACTTTCAATCGAAATAATTCCGTTAACTTGTTCAGCAACTTATGCAGAATTTCGACACGATCGTTATTGGCTCAGGAGCAGGCGGGTTAACAACTGCTTTATGTCTCGCCAGGGCCGGGCAAAAAGTACTTGTACTTGAACAACATTATGTTCCCGGCGGATGGTGTCACAGTTTTTATCTGAATGGCTACCGCTTTAGCCCCGGCGTCCATTATATCGGAATGCTCGAGAAAGGCGAATCGACCAGCAATTTATATGAAAGCCTGGGTATAGCGAATGACCTCGTATTTTTTAAAATGAACCCCGCCGCTTATGAACACTGTTGGATTGGCAATGAAAAAATTGACATGCCCGCCGGAATTGATCATTTACGCGAAAGTCTTACAAAACGGTTTCCTGCAGAAAAGAGAGGAATTAGGAAGTACCTGAAAGTGGTTCAGCAGGTCAGCAGCCAAATTCAGAAGATTCCAAAAATGAATGGCCTGTGGGACAACATTACCATTCCGTTCAGGACCCTCCAGTTAGGTAAATATGGTTTGTTCAGCCTGAGAAAAGTAATCGGTTGGCATATCAAGAATCCCCTGTTGCAAAAGGTTTTAAATATTCAATGTGGCGATCATGGTTTACCTCCCGCACAAGCGAGCTTCCCGCTACATTGCGCGGTCATGGACCATTACTTTAATGGTGGATTTTATCCCGCGGGCGGAGGTGGTTCAATTGTGAAAGCGATGACGACGGCAATTAAAAAAAATGGCGGCGAAGTTCGTACGGGCCAGGCAGTTAAGAATATTATTGTTGAACGCGGGGAAAAAGGAAGAGGATTCAAGGCTACGGGTGTTCACCTGGAAAACGGAGAGACCATACAGGCAAAACGAATTGTATCCAATGCTGATCCTGCCAATACCTATAAAAAAATGATCGGCCACCCGTATTTGAGTAAGTCACTTCAAAAGAAGCTTTCTAAAACAAAATATTCGGTAACCTCTCTTTCACTGTTTCTCACAGTGGACATGGATGTTGCGGCGGCGGGACTAGATTCGGGAAATATCTGGATGCTTCGAAATAAAGACATGGATGAGTTGTTTGAAGACATGAATTCAACGGATATTTTGACGGAAGAAGAATTTCCAGGTCTTTTTATCAGTTGCACTACGTTAAAAGATCCCTTGAGCTTTAACGGCAGGCATCATACGATAGAAGCAATTACTTTTATTGGTCACGAAGCATTCCAAAAATTTTCTGGACTCGCCGATTATCATTCACCCTCGTACTCGCAATACAAAGACCGCGTTTGTGAGAAACTGCTGAACAGCATTGAAAGGGTAGTTCCCAGTATCCGTAATCATATCATACAAATGGAACTGGGAACTCCAATGACAAATGAATTCTATATTCAGTCCACGAACGGGAGCGTTTATGGGACTGAAAAAGGCTTCTGGCAAACCGGACCTTTCTCATATAGAAATAAATCCGAGATCGAAAACCTGTATTTATGCGGTGCCAGCGTAATGGCTCATGGTGTTACCGGCGCGAGTTATTCGGGTATACAAACCGCAGCAATAATCCTGGGTTGCAAAATGGACGACCTGTTACAACCCGACCCAAATCAAAATATCAGGATCTACGATGCAGAAGACTCGTCGGCGTGGCCGGAATGGATTCATCGAAAAATGAAAAACAGGAACGAAAGACTACGAAGTAAGCAATCAGAATCCAGGGTTCAAAATCATTAGCGGATTCTTTTATACTTAATCCCCCAAGACATTTATCAGTTTCCGGCCTTCCTTAAATTCATGAACGAACGCAGTTTTGTATCGCGCAGCAATATACCAAGCCACACAAGCATCCCAAAGATTACTGAAAAGAAGAACGGTTCACCAACGCGTACCATGGTCGCTGTTGCGCCACCCAGATAACCAGTTAACAGAATCGCACCAAGTATTGCGGTTCGTGGCATAATATAAAGAATGGTACAGATAAGAAGTACGATACGGATGCCCGGTAACAAATGTTCTGACCATCCCAGTTGAGCGGATGCTTCTATCGAACGAGGGTCGTAAATCAATTTCATGATCCCGTCAAACAATAAAAAAAAAGTACATAAGGCAGTAATGATGCGGCCCGTCCAGATTACTTTACTTGTGTGAGGTTTTGATGTTTGATGGAGGCTTGTACTTTGCATAAATAAAACTTTAGAGATGAAGACTTTTTGCTTTCAATTGCTGACACAAACCTACCGGGAAAAAAAATCGGGGACACTGTGTGTATGCGACCTCTTAGGGAATAATTACAACATTCTTTTTCGGGCGCAGGATATACACAAACCTCTCTAAATTCACTTTCGTGATCGTCACATATCAACACACTTGCCAAATCTTGCGTTTATTATATTGATAAATAATAATAGATTTGCAATCCGTGGCTACGATCAGTGATTGTTATTCTTAAAATTTACAAATTGGCTAATAAGCTAATTGGCTTATAGCTAATCAATCTTCTTGTATGATTTTCTGATTTTGTCCTGAACGCTGTTTAGTAACACACAGGATACCTCCATTAACTTCTTTTCTCTGGCCACCGTGGCCTGATCTGCTATTTTATTGTTAGTATTCAACCCAGAACACACATGTCTTCGAATAATACCAAAACATATAGTTTAAACGAATATTTTTCACTCATCCTCCGTGCTATCAAAGGCGAACAACAGGATTATACCACCGGTAGTATACGCAGGGCGGTATTCATGCTTGCGATTCCTATGATACTTGAGATGATGATGGAATCCGTTTTTGCAGTGGTGGATCTATATTTCGTAGGCCATCTTCCCGACAGCAATCACGCGATATCTACAGTTGGGCTAACCGAATCGGTATTGACCATCATCTATTCATTGGCGATTGGTGTCAGCATGGCCGCCACAGCTATGGTTGCACGTCGCATTGGAGAAAAAGATCCTGATGCGGCCGCGAAAGCGGGTATGCAAGCTCTTTGGGTTGCAATGTTTATCACAGTATTGATCAGTATTCCGGGTTATATTTTCGCCGCCGATATTTTGCGCCTAATGGGTGCCGAACCCCAAACGGTGGCGATGGGAACAACCTATACTCGCATTATGATGGCGGGTAGTATCGTTATCATGTTACTGTTTCTTATCAACGGGATCTTTCGCGGAGCGGGTGACGCAGCCATGGCAATGAAGAGTTTATGGCTGGCAAATATTTGCAATATCATTCTTTGTCCGATACTTATTCGCGGACTGGGACCCATACCTGCATTTGGTTTAACAGGTGCTGCCATGGCTACAACCATTGGCAGGGGCATCGGAGTTCTCTACCAATTATACCACCTGTTTCATGGCACAAACCAGATGAAACTTTCAGTTCGGCATGTAAGGTTTGACTGGGGCATTATCAAATCGCTGATAGGAATTGCATCTCCGGGAACGTTACAGTTTATAATTGGTTCATGTAGCTGGATCGTATTGGCAAGACTTGTCGCAGAAACCGGCCATAGCGAGGCTTCAGCAGGTTATCAAACCGCCATTCGTATTGTCATATTTTTCCTTCTACCTGCCTGGGGTATGAGTAATGCAGCTGCAACACTGGTTGGTCAGAACCTGGGTGCTAAACAGCCCGACCGGGCAGAGTCTTCCGTAATTGCCACCGCGAAGTACAATACCGTATTTATGGCGTTGGTGTCTGTATTGTTTTTATCAGCCGCCAGTCCAATAGTGTCGTTGTTTACGAGTGAACCTGCGGTAAAACAGATAGCAGTGCAGGCATTGCGTATCATAAGCGTCGGATATATTTTTTACGGGATTGGGATGGTCATGGCAAACGCGTTTAATGGAGCCGGCGACACGTGGACCCCAACCATCATTAACCTCTTTGGATTTTGGGTATTTCAAATCCCACTTGCTTTATTGCTGGCTAAGACATTTGCACTGGGACCAACCGGGGTATTCATCGCAATCCCCGTTGCTGAAACATCAATCACTATTACAGCATATGTTTTGTTTAAAAAAGGAAAGTGGAAAAAGGTTAATATATAAACGGGATAGCTAGGTGATGTGATGATTAGGCCGATGTGATGTGAAATTGAGCGGATGTGATGATGTAATGATTAGCCGATGAATTCACTAATAATTGGCAGAAGTGAAACAGCACTTGTAGATGGGGTTCAAAGCGCGCCACCAAAAGAGTTACCCGACTTTGCAAACTTACTACCGTTACAACCTCGGACCAACAGTGGCCCACTTTTTACTTGGTGGCTAGGGTGGATACAAAGGAACATGACGGGCCAGAATTGGGTTAATGAACTTCATCCGCGACGACCTATCTTTTTATTGGTATTTTAGCAAGCAAACCATCCTCTGCATGAATTACATCTCTAACAACATTATACGCCAGGTTCTGTTGCTGTTATTTATTGTGTTGCTTGGTATCGTTCTCTGGTTCCAGTTAAGCACCTTTCTGCCGGCTTTTCTGGGTGCTTATACATTGTATGTAATCATGCGTAAGTACATGCTCCTTCTGCAGTCAAAATATAAATGGAAAAGCGGGCTATGTGCTGCGCTGTTGATGTTTCTTTCCTTCCTTATTATCATGCTCCCCATACTGGTGCTTGTTAATATGATGGCTTCGAAAGTAGGATTTGCGATTCAACATTCGTCGGAGGTATTGAAGGCCATCCAGGGTTTTATTGAACGATATGAGAAAGCGTACAATATAGACATCATTACCAATGCCAACATTCAGAAGGCTACCAATTGGGGTGCACAAACCCTGCCGCAGGTTTTCAGTGCAACTTTAAGTACACTCATTACTGTTGTGGTGATGTATTTTATTTTATTCTTTATGCTTACCGAGGGTAGAAAAATGGAATCAGGTTTTTATGAATGGGTTCCTATCAAGGATGAGAATATTATTATGTTGAGAAAAGATCTCAACCGGATGGTGTTATCGAACGCGATCGGTATTCCGCTGATAGCGTTGGCCCAGGGAATCGTTGGTTTGATAGGATACCTTATCATCGGTGTGACAGAGCCGGTATTTTGGTTTATTATTACTTGCATAGCAGGAATGTTGCCCGTGATTGGAGCAGCACTGGCTTATGTACCGCTCAGCTTATTATTGTTTGCGAGCAATGAACCGGTGAAGGGAGCGATCGTACTTGCATTTGGCCTGATCATTATCGGAAGCACTGATAATATTTTCCGGTTCTGGCTTCAAAAAAAGCTGGGTGACGTTCATCCATTGATCACAGTATTCGGTGTGATCATTGGAGTCAATCTCTTTGGCTTTATCGGGTTGATATTTGGACCCATTCTGATCTCTCTTTTCATATTATTATTAAAAGTATACAGTAAAGAATTTAGCCCGAGCAAAAACGCATTAAATAAGCCGACCTAGCGCTAATAAGTTCTGTTTCACTTCACTAAGCGTAACTTCTTACATGATTATATTTTCATGCATACCACAATAAAATAAATAGGCTTTAACATTTGCACAGGTGACATCGCGATAATATTTTGGATCTTGTTATCGTTTCAAAGTCCGAATGATAACGGAAAAACCAGAAGCATGTACCGCCCATTAAAATCCATACCTATGTATGTAGGTATTCTCTTATTGATCTTATCGCCCGTATTAATTTCCGGCACTTCTAAGCCAACAATAATTGTTGAACCCGCCTTGACAATTACCTCCCCGGAGGTTTCCTCAGCTCCTATTGCCCTTCCTGCATCAGGAGCTCCGATTTCCAATTCAAATAAATTGGTTGCAGAAGCGCACGCTTTGTATGATAGCATGAAGTTGAGGCGTGTAGGATTGAGTAAGAAAGCGTTCGAATTAGCATGGAAAGGCTATCAATATATGCTTAACAAGCACATGCTACGAAATACAGATGTGCTTTCGATCTGCGACTTCAGTCAATCATCGCGCAGAAAAAGACTGTATATCATCGACCTTGAATCAATGAAGTTGCTGGTGAATACACATGTAGCGCATGGACGCAATTCGGGAAGAGAATATGCAAAGTCGTTTTCAAATAGCATGGAGAGTCATAAAAGCAGCCTGGGATTTTATATAACAAAGCAACCGTATTGGGGAGGGCATGGACTCGCTTTAGAAATTGACGGGCTCGAAAGAGGTATTAATGATATGGCCAACGAGAGAAAAATTGTGGTTCACGGTTCGGATTATATAGGTGAAAAATTTCTATGCGGTAATCCTTTTAACGGAAGAAGCTTTGGTTGTCCGGCAGTCCCTTCAAAAGTTAATGCAAAAGTCATTAATACAATTAAAAATGGATCGTGCTTTTTTATTTATCATCCGACAAAGAACTATATAAGTAAGTCAAAGATATTAAACGGTTAGAGTGGACATATAGCTTCAGATGGTTTGAAGGTCGAAAAGTCTCAATATAGGTTCGTACCCTATGATTGGGCTTTTCTTTTTTTATGACTATGCGAGGGGAGTTGAACGCTAAACGCTAAACGCTTAAAGCAGAGTACCAGGCGTTGAGGTTTTTAATGTCTTCTTCCAACCTGCACCCCAGATTCCTTATCGAGGCGGCTACTTTTCATTGACGTTAAGCGTTTCGCGTTGAGCCTCCAGCGCTCAGGATTCACGTTAAACATTCAGAAGTATATTTGCGTAATCATCATGGCAAAAAAGAAAAAGAAAAAAAATACCGGCTGGAAGATTTTTTTGGGCTTCGGAATTACCTGCATCGCAGTGATGCTCGGTTTTATAATTTACGAATGGTGGGTCGCACGCCGGGCGCGATTTGTGAAATACGATGCTTTCGGTATCGAGATTCCCACAAACTACAATATACATGGTATCGATGTTTCGAAATACCAGGATAGGATCAATTGGGAGAGCGTAAAGCAAATGAAGGTGGAGGATGTTCAAATCAGTTTTGCCTTTATCAAAGCCACCGAGGGAATCAATAACAGGGATATTTTCTTTAAACGAAACTGGAAACACTGCAAGGACGTACTCCTACCGAGGGGTGCGTATCATTTCTTCGTTGCCAGCAGAAGCGGAAAAACACAGGCAGAGAATTTCATCCGAACCGTTGATCTGGAGTCAGGCGATCTGCCGCCAGTGTTAGATGTTGAACAATCTAATGGGGTGAATGGTCAGAAATTACGTGAGCGGGTGAAGGAATGGCTGGTGACTGTGGAAAGTCATTACGGGGTGAGACCAATTTTATACACGAACGTGGATTTTTACAAATACTATCTTAAAGATGAGTTTGATGATTATCCTCTGTGGGTAGCGCATTACCTTCAAAAAGAAAAGCCACGCATTTACCGTCACTGGCATTTCTGGCAGTACAGCGAACTCGGAAGAGTGAACGGAATTTTTAGCAAAGTTGATTTTAATGTTTTCAACGGAGACTCTACGGAGTTTAAAAAGATATTGATCGATTAAAGGCTGGTACACCACATTCCTTCGACAATTACTTCAGAAATCAAAATGGACTACCAATACTTAGCCGCATGAGCACTATGGAGAAAGATACCCGGCGATTCCTGAATAAAATAGTCACAACACTTGGACTGGGACTTCTCTGGCTTTTTATCAATATGACAATGGGGATCTATAATCGATGGTTTTTCTTCGTCAATAAGCCAACGACAGGCAATTACATCTTTTATAGCTGGGCCGTTCTTAGCCTGATTGCTTTATTGGTAACATATAGAAGAATATGGAAAGAGAAATTTCCGCATGGTTAAGGCCTTCAATTCAAAAAACTTACACTATCTCTACGCCCTTCTGTACATCCCTCCGTGTATTTCTATGGCTGGTTTTATGTCCCATTACCAGGACATTCGTCAAACTTTGTTGTTTCTTAAAACTATAAAGAGATCCACAGAGAGACAAGGAGTTGCAAAAAGTCTTGACTAGTAGATTGAATCTGGAGCCTCTTCCTGCTCTTCAATGCATGTTATAAAAGCGTCCAGGACAGACTGTAAGGCTGCTAACGTTTGTTGGTCCGACACCTCGCCTTTCTCATTCAACTTAGTTCGGATAAAAGAAATTAATAATGTAGCTCGTTCCTCGACCTTTGATGAAAGCGCAGTAAATACTTGCAGCAAAGAAGCATGTGCTTTCTCTCCGCTAAGTGATGCAGTGATAACGGCGACTGGCTTGTTAGTCAACTCGCCTGAAGATACCGTCCAGTCGAGTGCATTCTTCAATGAGCCGGGAATCCCAAACGCATATTCAGGCGTGCAGACGATAACGCCATTGACGGACGAAAGCAAGTGCCTGAATTCTCTCACTGGCTCCGATGAGTTTTCATCATCCAGCACGGGGTTGAAATGCGGAAGTGCTCCCAGCCCTTCATAAAAAACAACTTCAACGTTCTCCGGAGCCATCGACGCAAGCGTTTTCAAAATATTCGTATTAGATGAATTAGTCCGAAGACTCCCTGAGATCGCGAGGATCTTAATTTTATTCGTCATTACAAGGTTTTCGTATTTTAAAGGAGGCTACGAAGAATGCAGAATTCAGAATTGAAAACTCCACTCTCGACTCCATACTCCTCACTCACGACTGCCAATTAATTCTTCGCGTCTAAAATCACCGGCGTATTTCCTCTTCCCATAATAATGATCTTTGCATTTTGTGATTTAGCCAACTCCAGTTGCGCCTTGATGCTTTCGTATTGCAACTGCTTTTCCGTCAATCCTTCGCTCATGATACGCTGATAATCTGCTATGCCTTGTGCTTCCACGCGTTTTCTTTCTGCTTCCTGTCTTTCTTTCTGTAAGATAAACTGCATTTTTTGAGCTTCCTGTTCAGCATTTATCTTTTGTTCGATAGCAGATTTTACGGATTGAGGCAATGTGATATTTCTAACCAACAGCTGCTCTAATAACAGGCCTCTCGATTTGAAATCATTCTCGATAGTCTTGAAAATACGCTGTTGAAATTCATCGCGCTTTGCAGAATATAGAGAGATCGCGTCATAATAGACCGCATTATCACGGATGCGTGTTCTTGTGATCGGACGCACAATCTTGTCTTCATAATTTATTCCTGTTTCGCGAAGCAAACGCGGGGCATCAGTTGGCACCACCCGGTAAAGGACAGATAGATCTATTGTTACTTCAAGTCCATCAGCGGTCAGTACTCTGATGGCATCATCTGCCGGTTGACCACTTTCATCATGAACCCCACTCATTGTGTAATTCAATGTTTTGATATCGAGCTTTTCTACTTCGATTAAAGGATTTACGAAATGAAGTCCGCTGGTGAGAACATCATTTTGTACCTTACCAAAAAGTTTCTTTACGCCGACCTGACCAGCGTCGATCTGTATAAAGCAAGAAGTCATAATACCGGCTGCGATGATCACCAATCCGATAATTCGGACCGGCCTGCCAAAACGCTGCGCTGCTGGCTGACCTCTGGAAATAACAAGACCAACAACAAAAAGGATGATCCCAAAAATGATTAGTGCCATTGTTTATTAGATTAAGGGTGAGAGATGAGTCCATTCTGAGTCGGTAGTCGAGAGTCGGGAGTTAGGACTAATTAAAATTTTGTAATGCATCCCTCCTTACTCCTAACTCGTGACTACCGACTAGCTGCTGTGATCTGCCACTATTACCCATTGATTATTAATCCTACGAAATAGCAGCGTATAATGTCCTTTCAGGTCGCCCACAGTTCGCTTTAAAAACCATTTGCCTACTACAAAGTAATATTCATCGGAAAGCCTTTGCATTTTAATTATTTCAAATGCAAGCTTGCCCATTTTGGCGGTGTCACTATAATTTTTTTTGTAATTGTTCAGGGTATTTTGATAACCGTAGGTAACTCCGCTCTGGCCGATAAACATTAGAGAATCATGATGCCAGTATCCTTTAACGAATTGATCAAGGTTTCCCTGGTTCCAGAATTTCGTTTGGTCATCGAGGATCTTCAATATTGAGTTCTCGTCTGCCGATTGCGCATATAAAATTTTCCAAAAGGAACAAAGAAACAATAACAAAACAAGTAATTTCCTCATAAGCACAATTTACACTATTGCTTTATATAACAGGATGCCTAATGCGCCCATCTGCTATGTGCTTCTATGTGTCTAATGTGGCAAATTTTTTTACCACATAGGAACATAGAAACATAGAATTCACATAGAAAATGGTGTAAGACAAAAGCTGTCTTACGGGAGACAGCTTTTTTGTAAAGTAAGTTGACGTATTGATTAAATCGCCAGTTTCTTCATATAAGCCGCATCTGTCTCGACACTTTTTATTGGAGTGCTTCCGGTATATTTTTCCTGTTCAACAATGTAATATTCCATGCCGTTGTCTTTTGCTACTTTAAGAATA
>DAINQQ010000040.1:0-31368 GCA_036742645.1 Flavitalea sp. | reverse complement strand
CCTTTGAAATATCAGCGAATTTCTCTTCAAGCATTGGCAGATAGCTTTCATAGTCGCCATGGCTGATATCAGCTTGTAACAACTTATCCATAAAATGAAAAAATTGTTTCCTGCACACATCTTTGCCGGTGGGTATTTCCACTTTGTGAAAAGGCACCTGAACCATGCGCTCAATCTGGCGGATCCTGCCGATTTCACGGCTATGCACAATTGACATGCATATACCTGTATTCCCTGCTCTTCCAGTACGCCCGCTTCTATGCGTGTACACTTCCACATCATCGGGCAATTCGAAATTTATTACGTGGGTTATATCCTTTACATCAATTCCTCTTGCGGCAACATCTGTCGCAATCAGCAGCTGTAAAGTTTTGTCGCGAAATTCGCCCATTACTTTATCCCGTTGCTGCTGCGTTAAATCACCATGCAATGCATCGATATCGTATCCTTCCCTGGTTAGTTTTTCGGCAATATGTTGTGCATCGGCTTTCGTGCGGGTGAAAACGATACCGTATATGCCGGGATTGAAATCAATCAATCTTTTCAGGGCATCGTAACGATGCTGTGCATTGGTGAGATAAAATTGATGATCAACATTTTTATTAGCCGTGTTCACCTTGCCAACAGTGATCTCAAGAGGACTCTTCATGTATTTCTTACTCACTCTCCGAATCTCTGGTGGCATGGTCGCACTAAAAAGCCAGGTGGCTTCACGGTTTGGAGTATTCTTTAAAATAAATTCTATATCCTCCTGGAAACCCATGTTCAACATTTCATCGGCTTCATCAAGGACGACATATTTTATTTGCTCCAGGTCTATCGCCTTTCGCTCGATCAAATCAATCAATCTTCCGGGCGTGGCTACCACTATCTGCACTCCCCTTTTGAGTTCACGGATCTGTGAACCGATCGGGGTGCCACCATATACAGCGACTACATGCATGCCTGTCATGAATTTTTTAAACAGATCTACCTCATTCACAATCTGAAGACACAATTCGCGGGTTGGACAAACGACCAGGGCCTGGGGAAATTTTTTAGCGGCGTCTGCCAATTGGAGTAGTGGCAAGCCGAATGCAGCCGTCTTACCCGTACCGGTTTGAGCCAGCCCCACCAGGTCTTTGGTGCCGCTTAATAACACGGGAATTGTCTGTTCCTGAATGGGCGTGGGTTGCGTGAATCCCAATGCATTGGTGGCCTGCACCAGTTTTGCATCTAATCCCAACCCTTCGAAAGTCATCATATTTAAAATTTTGCGCAAAGGTAACATTTTGAGTCTAGAGTCGGGAGTTCGGAGTCGGGAGTTTGGATATTGAATACTAGGTACTGGATACTAGATACTTGACATTTGATGTCTTTTACTCCTGACTCCCGGCTCCCTTAACCTCCGTCACTTAATTATCTTCTGAATTTTATTTGCATTCTGAATCAGCTCGGCCAGCCATTCGTAGTTCTCCTTTTCAAGGCAGCTTTTGAATTTCCTCAATTGTGAAATATGTTCGTTTAACACATCGAGCACGTTTTCTTTGTTCTGCATGAAAATCGGGATCCACATGGCGGGATTACTCTTGGCCAGTCTAACCGTGCTTTCAAAACCGGCACTAGCCAATTCAAATATGGCGTCTTCTTCTTTTTCTTTCTCCAAAACAGTATTCGCAAGTGCGAAAGATGTGATGTGTGAAATGTGACTTACATACGCAGCATGCAGGTCATGATTGTCGGCATCCATATAAATGATATGCATTCCAAGACGCTTATAAATATCCTCTATGATGTTTACTGCTTTGGGATCACTTTTTTCTTTTTCACAGATTACACATGCACGGCCAATAAAGGCATCCCTTACGGCAGCCTCAGGACCACTGTATTCAGTACCCCACATTGGATGCGTAGCTACAAATCGTTTACGCATCGGATGGTCTTCTAACGCAGCGCATAAAGCATGCTTGGTTGAACCGGCATCCGCGACAATCTGCGCATCGGTCACGATATCCATGATCTGTATCATCACTGGCACAGTTACATCAACAGGTATCGCAACATAGACCAGATCGCTTTTTTTCACGGCCTCTTGCAAAGGCATCGTTTGATCTATAATCCCGATCTCCAATGCTTTCTTGACACTGGCTTCAGTACGACTTACTCCAATAATATTTTTCGCCAGGCCCTTTTCCTTTAAAGCCAAACTAAACGATCCGCTTATTAGCCCAACGCCAACTATCGTAACAGAATTAAACATCATGAATATTTTTGCTTCACTGTTAGGTTTATATTTGAAGTTCAATTGTTTCACAACTCACAACTCACAACTCACAACTCACAACTCACAACTCACCATTCCTAACCCCTGACTCACCACTTTAATTCTAGAAATACTTTCCCGTAACTTTTCTTCCGTGCTGCATAAGCTTACCCGGACATAGGCTTCACCGGCGGATCCAAAAATTCCGCCTGGAGTGATGAACACATTTGCCTTATTTAACAGTTCATCACTCAATTGATAGCCGTTCTTGTACTGCTTGTTGACTTTAGCCCACATGAACAAGCCTGCCTGCTCCGTGTCAAATTCGCAATTTAAAAGATTTAATAGTTCATATACTACTGTCCTCCTGCTCTTATACACTGCGTTCAGTTGATTGTACCAGTCCTCTCCAAGTGTTAGCGCCTTAACAGCAGCTGATTGGATCGGTAAAAACATACCGCTATCCATATTGCTTTTAAACCGCAACACTTCTTCAATCCTCTCCTTAGAGCCCGCCAATACACCAACGCGCCAGCCAGCCATGTTTTGCGCTTTACTTAAAGAATTCAGCTCAATCACAGTGTCTTTCGAACCATCCACACTCAACAAACTCATGGGGTATTCATTCAATATAAAGCTATAAGGATTGTCATGACAGATGAGAATATTATGTTTTCTTCCAAATGAAACGATTCTCTCGAATAACTCACTGGTCGGTAACTTACCAGTAGGCATATGCGGATAGTTTACAAACATCAGTTTTATTGGTCTATTTGCAATAGTGACCACCTGATCCAGATGATCGAAATCGGGAAACCAACTATTCTCTTCGGTGAGATCATAATCCAGGCATGTTCCACCAGCAAGTTTTACCGCACTCCTGTATGTAGGATATCCAGGATTAGGCACCAGTACATGATCGCCGGTATTTAGGTATGTCATGCAGATATGCATGATACCCTCTTTGCTTCCAATCAAGGGTAAGATTTCTGTGTCAGGATCAAGGCTTACTCCATACCAGGTTTCATACCATTGGGCAAAGGCGTTCCGCAGAGCCGGTATTCCTTTATACCCCTGATATCCGTGAACGTTCGGGTTGATACTCTCTTCCTGCAAAACCCTTATAACGTCAGGATGTGGAGGGCGATCAGGACTTCCAATACCAAGGTTAATAACGTTCTTTCCAGCCTTATTCAATGACTCTATCTCCCTTAGTTTTTGAGAGAAGTAGTACTCATCGATTCCCTCGAGTCTTTTTGCCGCAGTTATCATATTCAGTAATGATTTTGTTGGGTAGTTTAAAAGTTAGGTTCCAGGTTTAATGTTGAAAGTTGAAAATATCAATATAGACTGTTCGAATATGTATCGGATGATGATATTAAGAACCTTAAACGTTAAACTTTAAACCTTAAACCAGACTAGGTCTTTTCAGCAATCCTTCCTTTCCTATAAACCCCATAAATTTTCAATTCAGCTGTCATGGGTTTGATCGCTTTTATTACTTCCCTGAATTGATCCAGAGAATCGAACTCCATGTCAGCGTGAAAGCTATATTTCCAATCACTTCCAGGTATCGGAAAACTCTGCAACTTGCTCAGATTTATTCCGCCTTCGGCGATCCTTGTCAGAACTTTCGCAAGGCTGCCTCTTGAATGATCAGTGTGAAAATTGACCGAAGCTTTATTCGCGTCCTCGACAGTTACAGCGTCGCTGTCACGTTTCAATATTAAAAACCTTGTGTAGTTATTTTTTAATGTATGAATGTTTGGAGCGATTACATCCAATTGAAAAAGTTCAGCCGCGAGTTTGCTGGCGATAGCAGCTGCATGCCTGTTACGATGTTGGTGCAATAACTTTGCACTAAGCGCCGTGTCCTCGGTTTCAACAAGCTTCCATTCATATTTATCAAGGAATTCGAGGCATTGCTGAATTGCCATAGGATGTGAATGCACTTCTTTTATATCCTGCAATTTTACCCCGGGATTCACCAACAGGTTTTGCTTGATGTGGAGAAAAACCTCCCCTACTATCTGCAAATTACTTTTCTGCAAAAGGTTATAGTTCGGAAGAATACTTCCCGCAATTGAATTTTCAATGGCCATCACACCGCCATCACTGTCCTTTTTACTGGAAGCAATCTTTACAACTTCGCGGAAAGTAGCACAGGGAATGACGGCGATGTTTTTGCCGAAGAATTGCTGCGCAGCCACCTGGTGAAAACTACCCTCATATCCTTGAATAGAGACCGCGCCGATCTCACCGATGCGAGTTGGTGAAGAATTTGAAAGACCGTTGACAAGTTCTGATTTCATGTTCGTCTTCTTGATGCCACTTCACCGGAGGAGCTGAGGCGGCAGTACCAAAAAAAATCCCGGCTTTTAGCCGGGACTCTTATGTTAATCTCTTTGTTTAGTTACTGGTTAACAAAAGCAATCCCGGCCTACTGGTAAAGTAGAAATAAAAATAAAAGTAAAAATAACGGTATGCTTTTGTCCTGATCATGAGCTTCAAAAATAGGAACTAAAACCGGAACACAAAATAATATTTAGGATGTTTTACGCTATCCAAAATAGAGTGTGTGGCATGAAACTTAGGCTGGTAGCCTACTCCAGCCGTTTTAAAATCTCACCGTCAATTTTCTTAAAAAGGTGGAATGGCCTGTATGTGCGCCAGTTACTAAGGTTCATCAGTTCAATATAGCGGTTAAGGCGGGCTCGCCTAAAGTCATATTGGGTTTGTTCCGGCATATTGAGACATACAATCCACCCGTTTTCATCCGTAACTTCTTCAAACCATTCCTGGTAGTAGTCCTTATCTCCACTGTGAAAGTTTAACACGTTCTCTCCTATCAGGATAAATTTGGTGATGCCTTCGGCAAAAAATTTGTCAACCACTTCCCGTTTGAGATTCATGATGTCATTTTCAATGGCGTCGTTCCATTCTCCAATTAATTCAATAACTGCATAGTGTTCATCATAGTCAGCAATCAACACTTTCATGTATAAGGTACGCGAGTCGAATTCATCCCATTGGGGATGGATATAGTAGTTGTAAATGGTCTGTGAAAATTCAAATTCTGAATAAACTCTTCCGTAGAAAGGTGAACGTTCATCTTCTTCACTCACATAAATGTGTCGCCAATTGTAAAATGGTTCTATATCATGCATAGTGCCACCACCTCATTCCGAACTTCTGAATAAAGAAGACCGGTATTTATAAATTATTAAATGCGTCTTCCATCATGAATGTTGTAGCAATTTACAGCCTTGGACTTGCGCTTTCCAAATATTTTTTATTGTGTAGTGTAGAGTCTCGCTGAAGAAAAATAAACAATAATATTGTTAACGAACAGAGCATTTTAATCCGAGTCGAACGCTTTCCGTTATTGATGTTCGGGCTTTATTGATTCGATCGCTTTTTTTACACTACCATGTGTTAGAAGAAGTCTTTTAGCCTCTTCATATTCTGAAATACCAGTTTTGTCCATCACCATTTTTGTACCGCGGTCGACCAGCTTATTATTTGTAAGCTGCATGTTGACCATTGTATTGTCCTCCACGCGTCCGATCAATATCATCACGGAAGTTGAAATCATATTCAGTACTAGCTTTTGCGCCGTTCCACTTTTCATACGTGTGCTGCCCGTAACGAATTCAGGACCTACGATCACCTCAATTGGATAATCGGAATGCATAGCCAACGGGCTACCTGGATTACATACAATGCATCCCGTAATAATTCCCCGGCTCCTGCATTCGCGTAAAGCCCCGATTACATAGGGTGTCGTTCCACTTGAAGCAATACCAATAACAACGTCCTTACCATTTACAAAATGTTTATTAAGATCTGCCCAACCTTGCTCTTCATTGTCTTCGGCCATTTCAACAGCCTTTTGAATCGCTTCCTCTCCTCCTGCAATAAGTCCGATAACAACTCCATATGGCATTCCGTAGGTTGGAGGAATTTCGCTTGCATCGAGGATACCTAATCGCCCGCTTGTGCCGGCACCTAAGTAAAACAGACGGCCACCGGCCAACATTTTGTCGGCGATAACATTGACCAGTTTCTCTATTTGAGGAATTGCTTTTTCTACAGCAAAGGGAACTGTTTTGTCTTCCTTGTTTAAATTGGTAAGGATCTCTGTTACGCTCATTGCATCAAGATACCGGTAATGACTTTGCTGTTCCGTAACCTTAATAAAGTCGGCCATATTTTTAATTTATATTCGCACTCCAGCGGTAGATAACATGTTTTATCTTTTATGATAGTCTATCAATCCTTCCAATGGATTCCTGATGATTTTTCCAACTGTAAATTGGTAACTGCCACACAATTCTTGCAGAACGTCTTTGAACGCATATGAGACACCTCCGACGAAATGAATCGGCATTTTCCAGCTTTCACCATATTTACAAAGATGGTAGTAAAAAAAATCATTCAGGCCATCTTCGATAATATTCTCTATCATGTAGTGTCCCCGGTTCTGCGATAAAAATAAAGTAAATGAAGCCAGATAACGGTTTGGCAACGGCTTTTTATATACGTTTTCTAATATTTCTACTGAATTCGTTTTATAGGTTTCATCAAATTTGTATCGAAGATCTTCGTCGAATGTCTGATACAAATAATACTGGATCACTTTCTTGCCCAGATAAGCGCCGCTACCCTCGTCTCCCAATACGTAACCGATTCCGGGGCTATTCTTTACAATCTTCTTCCCATTATAATAGCACGAATTGCTGCCCGTACCAAGTATGCACGCGATCCCTTTTTCATCTCCACACAATGCTTTGGCAGCGGCCATAAGGTCGTGCGTCACGTATCTCTGTGCATCTGGAAAGACGGCCTTAATCGCTTTTTGAACAAGCTTCGCATTTGCGGGGTTCAGACAGCCCGTTCCATAAAAGTAAACTGCTTCTACAGCGGTGTTTTTTACCGAAGGCAAAAGCTCGTTACGTAGAATCGTTTCAATCTGTGATGCATTCAAAAAGTAGGGACTTAGACCCTGTGTAACTACGATCTCTTTCTTGTTTCCATTCAATAAACACCACTCACATTTTGTAGATCCACTATCTGCAATTAATATAGCCATGAGAGTATAATGAATTTTAGAAACCGAATTAAGAGCCTTTGTAATCGGGCTCGAAGGTAAAGTTCGCAATTGAGAATTAATTAAGAACTTAGCCGCTAATTTTGATGGATCGTAAAAATTTTATGTTTCCCGATGAGAAAAATACAGGTTTGGTTACCATTGTTGTTGGCAATTATGATGATCGCGGGTATGCGGATTGGATTCAAACTACGGGAGAATGTTCCCGCTTCCCAAAGTTTCTTTCAAACAACTAAACGCTCTTCTTTACAAGAGGTCATGGATTTGGTCCGGTCAAAATATGTTGATCCTGTAAATACCGATACACTGACTGAAGATGCTATCCAGGCGATGCTTGCTCATCTCGATCCACATTCCGTTTTTATTCCTGCTACCCATCTCTCTGAAATAAATGAGGATCTCCAGGGAAACTTCGAAGGCATAGGCGTAGAGTTCCATATAATCAATGATACAGTGAATGTGGTGACTGTATTACCCGAAGGTCCAAGCGATAAAGCAGGGTTGAAAGTGGGAGACAAATTTTTAAAGGTGGACGATTCTGCGGTTGCCGGAACTTCTATCAGTTCGGACAGAATAAAAAAATTACTACGTGGTGAAGGAGGAAGCAAGGTACAAGTTTTATTCATAAGGGGAAATGAACAGAAAAAGGCTACCATAACCCGGGGCACTATTCCGTTGTATTCAATTGACGCAGCACATATGATGAATACCGAAACAGGGTTTATTCATCTTAATAAATTTTCTAGCACCAGCTATGAAGAATTTATGCAGGCCATGGAGCGGTTACAGGCGCAGGGTATGAAGAACCTTATTTTTGACCTCCGTGATAATGGCGGCGGAATTCTCAGCGAAGCCGTTGACATTTCGGATGAATTTTTAGACGACGACAAGATGATCGTTTACACAAAAGGCGATAAGCAGGAGAAGTACGAGTACCGTTGCAAGCGACCCGGCTTATTTGAAAAAGGTCGGTTGGCGATACTTGTTGATGAAGGTTCTGCTTCTGCAAGTGAAGTGGTGGCAGGCGCATTACAGGACTGGGACCGGGCTGCTATTATTGGCAGGAGGACTTTCGGAAAAGGTCTGGTTCAGGAACAATATCAACTAAGTAATGGAGCGGCACTTAGGCTTACAGTTGCCCGTTATTATACCCCAACCGGCAGAAGTATTCAAAAGCCTTATACTAATGGAAGGGACGCTTACTATGATGAGGTCCTCGAACGCTTTCACAGCGGAGAGGTTGTTCATCCTGATACCGTAAAAGTAGCGAGAGGAGATTCCTTTAAAACGAAGGGAGGCAGAATGGTATACGGCGGCGGGGGAATCACGCCCGACATATTTGTTCCTTATGACACCGCAGGCTTTGTCTCTGATATGACCAGTCTTTTCAGGAATAATACCTTCGGGAAGTTTATATATAGCTACTATATCTCGAACAGGTCTTTCTTCGATCAGTTTAAATCTCCTGCTGATTTCGCGAAGAGATTTACACAAACAGAAACAGCTTTGAAGAGCCTTAATGACTACGCGACAAAAGATTCAATAGAATTTAATGCAACTTCAATCCCTGTTCGCGACCAGCTTGAGCTGCAACGCCGGATCAAGACATGGTTGGCAAGACAGATCTGGCGAATGGATGGATTTTACCAGGTCAACAATATCGCAGATAAAACGGTGCAAAAAGCACTTGAATCTCTGAAATGATCCAGAGTACGGCGCGTCCAAGGCAAAATAATGTGGTTCATAATGCGGTTTGTGAAAAAGCAAAATGCCACCGGCCTCTAAACCGATGGCATTAATCTAATATCGAGCTTTATATCGATGTCTGCGTATACCTATCCAGCAATTCCTTTTTTTCAACTTTGTATGAGGCGATCAATCCCAATCCTCCGCCTATAGCCAGTAACGCGAAGTAAACAAAAGCTACTGTATCATCATCGTGATGAGGTCTTTTCGGCAATGCATATACATCTAAAAAGTAAGCCGTTAGTAGCCCGATGCCTGCACCCAGTAAGAGAAGTCCCCATTTCAGATTTTTATAAGGAGCCGGCCGATGGACCTGTTCCTTCGGATTCATTCCCTTTTCAACCATTGCCAGGTTTTCCCGGGTTTTGAGATAAGCAATTCCAAAAATCATAGCGAAACCACCTCCGAAGATTGTAAGTGGTATTAAAACTTCTGCGCCTTGCATAATTAATTTTTTATTGTTTTAAAGTGTAGTTTCCTTGTTTTTTGTATCAGACTACCGAAGTCCGTCCCGGGTTACAGCTTTGAAGAACTTTTTTTCAGCGTCATGTACAAAACCTAAGACTACACCCTTTTAACGCAGGTTACAGGATAATTTGAAAATCTTCAAATTTTCAAATTATCAAATTACCTTGTAACCTATTCTCCCTGATTGTAGTCTTATGTATTGGAATGGATACCGGATCGACTGATAGTGAAATCATTAGCAGGGTACTGCGTGGTGAGCAACAGGCTTTTGCCGAGTTGGTGAACCGATACCAAAATTTCGTGTTCACGATCACATTGCGCTATACCGATAACCGGGAGGATGCCGAGGAAATCGCCCAGGACATATTTGTTAAGGCCTACCGGTCATTGGCTGATTTTCGTGGCGCTTCAAAGTTCAGTACCTGGCTGTACACGATTGTTACGACCAGTTGTATCACATTTTTGAGAAAGAAAAAGCTGGAAACACGCTCGCTGGATGATGAAAAGGTATTTGAACAGGCTGACAACCAGAATTCAGGATTTACCGCGAACCAGATAGAACAAAAATCGAAGGTGGCCATGGTAAATGAAGCGATCAAGCTGCTCTTACCTGATGATGCAAAGATTATAACCCTGTTTTATAAGGGAGAGCAATCGTTGGAAGAAATAGGTGTAATCATGGGAATGGAACCGAACACAGTCAAAGTAAAACTGCATCGTGCCAGGCAGCGTCTAAAAGAAAAGATGGAGAAAAAGTTTCCGCAAGAAGTTGCGGATGCCAGTTGGCGGTAATGTAATTAACCACTAATTCCAAAAACAGAAAGTTATGGATACACAACAACATATGGAAGATCGCCTTTGGGATTATATCGATGGCATGGCTGGTGAAGAGGAGAAATCTTTCATAGACCAATTAATAGGGAGCAACCTTGAATGGAAGACTAAATACAAAGAGCTTCTTGATGTTCACCAGCTGATGCAGACAAGTCTCGAGCTCGACGAACCGTCTTTGAGATTTCGTCAGAATGTAATGGAAGAAATTGCCAAATACCAGATCGCACCGGCTACAAAATCATACATTAATAAAAATATAGTTCGCGGAATCGGTGCTTTCTTTATCGTGATGGTTATCGGCTTTTTTGTTTCAGGATTCGCGCAGGTGAACTGGTCAGATTCATCTTCCAGCACGATGATACCAATCGATTTCAACAAGGTTGATTGGAGCAAATTCTTCAACAATACTTACATGAATATTTTCATGATGGTGAATATTGTGTTGGGACTGATGCTACTCGATATGTATCTCGGCAAGAAGAAAAAAGAATTAGAGAACAAAACACAATTATAAAAGAATATGGCTGACTACGTGAATGAGTATTTCTTACAACGTCCCTTTATTTTGTGCCTTTCGAGTCTTTGTGTCTTTGTTGCCTCTTCACTGGGCAGTCAAAAGGCCCAAAGACGCGAAGACAAAAGAGATGCACTAAGAAATTCTAACCAGTCACCGCAGCTAAAGAAGCTTGATGATGATTATCATCAGGTCCGGTATGCCCTTCCGATTTTTCGGAAGGGCTTTTTGTTCAGCTGACTTTAGCCATTCAATCTATCGTTATTCTTTAAATTTCTTTTTCAATTCGATAAGCTTTGCCTGGAATGCATTTTCAGGTTCCGCTTTTTTCGTTTGAACACGCGCTGATCCTTTTTTAGTTGCGGAATTGCTGGAATCAACTTTTTTGTTTCTTTCCTTTTGCTCCGCTGTACCCTGTCCTTTCATGGTAAGAGAAATCCGTTTTCGGGATATATCGACCTGCGTCACCGTTACGACCACTTTCTGTTGAAGCTTCACGACCTGGTTTGGATCTGACACGAACGTGTTGCTCAGTTGGGAAATATGTACCAGTCCATCCTGCTTCACACCAATATCGACAAACACTCCGAAATTGGTGATGTTGGTAATTATTCCCGGCACTGTCATGCCAGACTTCACATCCTCAATGCTTTTAATAGTTTCATCGAACCGGAATTCCTCGATCTGGCTTCTTGGATCACGACCAGGCTTTTCCAATTCTTTAAGAATATCATCAATGGTAAATTCTCCTGCTTTTTCAGAAACATATTTCTTTTTATCAATCTTCTTTTTCAATTCCGGTTGCTGGATCAATTCATTCACGGAACATTGTAAATCTTTTGCCATCGACTGCACGACAAAATAACTTTCAGGGTGAACTGCACTATTGTCGAGCGGATTGACAGCGTTTCGGATCCTCAAAAAACCGGCACACTGTTCAAAGCTTTTGGGCCCCATCAAATTTACTTTTCTCAATTCATCCCGCATTTTGAAAACTCCATTCTTCGCACGGTACTCAACAATATTTTTAGCAAGTGTTGCACTCAATCCTGAAACGTACATCAGTAAGTGCTTACTGGCGGTGTTCAGATCAACACCCACATGGTTCACGCAACTTTCCACAACCTTGTCTAACTCTTCTCTCAATTTGATTTGACTAACATCATGCTGGTATTGACCTACTCCGATCGATTTAGCATCGATCTTAACCAATTCACTTAACGGATCCAATAACCTTCTTCCAATACTAATTGCTCCGCGAACTGTTACATCCTCATCGGGAAATTCTTCACGCGCAACCTCCGAGGCGCTATAGATAGAAGCGCCGCTTTCATTCACCATAAAGATGCTAATTTGTTTGCCAAAGTCAATCTCCCTTATCAACTGTTCGGATTCGCGGCCTGCCGTGCCGTTGCCGATGGCGATCGCTTCGATATCGAACCGGTTAACCAATGATTTTAATTCCTTAACGCTTTTATCCTTTTCATGCTGTGGAGGATGAGGATAGATGGTTGAGTTATGCAGGAAGTTACCTTGCTCATCAAGGCAAATCACTTTACAACCCGTTCTGAAACCGGGATCAAGTGCCAAGACCCTTTTAGCTCCCAGAGGAGAAGCCAATAGTAACTGTCGCAAGTTTTCTGCAAACACTCTTATAGCTTCCTCATCAGCTTTGCTTTTACTTAGTAATCGAAACTCATTTTCGATGGAAGGCTTCAACAATCGTTCGAAGCTGTCTTCAATAGCAATTGACACATGGTTTGCTGACTGCGAACCGTTTTTGATAAATATTGTTTTAAGATCTTCGACGGCAGATTCCTTTTCTACAGAAATATCCATTGTCAACCATCCTTCTTTTTCCCCACGTCTGATGGCTAATATGCGATGCGAAGGACTCGCTGACAGCGACTCGCTAAAATCAAAATAATCCCTGTACTTCTGAGCTTCTTCTGCGTCCTTTTTGCTGCTTAATATTTTCGATGATAATCGAGCACTCTCTGTAAACAATTGTCGCACTTTATTCCGGGCCTGCTCATTTTCTGAGATCCATTCCGCGATAATATCCCGTGCTCCCTGCAACGCCTCCTTTACATCTTTAACGCTGTCGTTGGTAAAGGCTATCGCTTTCTCTTCCGGGTTTGATGTATCCTGCTCAAAAATAATTTTTGCAAGCGGCTCCAGCCCTTTTTCAGTTGCCGTCGTTGCTCTTGTTTTTCGCTTCGGTTTGTAGGGTAGATAAATATCTTCCAGTTCCGTTGCATCGAAGCTTTCCTCAATTCTGCTTTTCAGGTCGGGTGTAAGTTTACCAAGACCCTCAATCGTTTTGATGACTGTTTCTTTTCGCTTTTCAAGCTCATCAAAATATTTAATCTGTTCAATCACGTTGCCGATCACTACTTCATCAAGATTACCCGTAGCCTCCTTGCGATACCGGGCCATGAAAGGAATAGTAGCTCCTTCCGCATGCAATTGCTGAACATTATTAATCTGCTTTAACGCGAGGTTTAATTTGTCGGCAACTCTTTTTATATACTTCGATTCCATGTCTGCAAAGGTCTGTTATTAGAAATAATAGTGAACAATGAACAATGAATAGTGAACAATGAACAGTGAACAATGAAAGTGAACAATGAAAAGTAGGTACGGTCTCTGCTTTTGTTAAGGCCAGCAAAACTAAGTGTTGAGTACTAAAGATCAAATTTCAAAATATTAACATTCAAGTCTATGTACTTAACTCCTATTCGGATTTAGCCACTGACCACTGACCATTGACCATTTGAAAATTGTACCTTTGCCGCGATAAAATTCTCATATGGATATCAAGAACAACATTCTCGAAACAATCGGTAATACTCCTCTCATAAGATTAAATAAGATCACGAAAGACCTTCCTTGCACCGTTCTTGCAAAAGTTGAATATTTCAACCCGGGCAATTCGGCGAAAGACCGTATGGCTTTGAAGATGGTTGAAGTCGCTGAGCAGGAAGGGAAATTGAAACCTGGAGGCACCATCATAGAAGGCACATCCGGAAACACGGGCATGGGACTTGCTTTGGCCGCTATTGTGAAGAAATACAAATGCATTTTTGTGACTACCGATAAGCAGTCAAAGGAAAAAATGGACATTCTGAAAGCCCTGGGAGCTGAAGTCATTGTTTGTCCTACGAATGTTGAACCTGATGATCCGCATAGTTATTATTCAGTCGCAAAAAGACTGGCAAAAGAGATTCCGAATTCATTTCATATGAACCAGTATGATAACCTGGCGAACCGCCAGGCACACTATGAAACTACCGGACCGGAAATATGGAATCAGACAGAGGGAAAAGTTACTCATCTTGTTGTTGCCACCGGAACTGGTGGCACCATAACAGGCGCGGGAAAATTTCTGAAGGAAAAAAATCCAAATATTCAGGTTTGGGCGATGGATCCTTACGGTTCATTACTCACAAAATATTTTCGCACGGGAGAAGTAGACATGAACGAAGTGCATCCATATGTTACAGAAGGAATCGGAGAGGATTTTGTGCCGCTGAATTATGAAATGCAATACATCGATGCCTTTGAGCAGGTAACGGACAAAGACGCAGCAGTTATGACACGTCGACTCGCCAAGGATGAAGGAATATTCTGCGGTTATAGCGCAGGCACTGCCCTACAGGGATTGATCCAAATGAAGAAGAAATTGAAAAAAGAGGATATGGTGGTAGTAATCCTTCACGATCATGGCAGTCGTTACGTTGCTAAAATCTATAACGATCAGTGGATGATGGAAAGAGGTTATCTCGATGTAAAAACTTTTAAAGATCTTGTAAATGCAAGAAGTTCAAAACACAAGCTGGTTACTATCGAGCCGAAACATACCGTTGCAGATGCAGTGGAACTAATGAAAAAATACGACATCGAACATATTCCAGTCGTAAATGGAAACGGGCCTATCGGCTCAATCAGTGAAACCGGTCTGTTTCAGAAAGTATTTTCAAATCCCGACATCAAAAATGAGTCTGTTGAAAGCGTAATGGAACATTCCTTTCCCGTAGTGGATTTTGATACGCCTGTAGAAAGATTAAGAACGCTGATTAACAAAGAGAATGGCGCAGTGCTAAGCAAGGATGAAGCAGGCAATCTTCATATCGTAACCAAATACGACGTGATACAAGCCCTGGGCAGCTAATTAAGACATTTGCTACAAATACTGAATTGCAGATTTTGAAGTTCTTCATATCCTTCTTGCTTTCCCGTCGTGTTCGTCGTGGACCCCTTGACTGGTGGCGGGTTCACGAAGAAAATAGCAAGAAGGACAGAAAGTCGCGCCCGCTAGTGATTTTGATTAAGCAATAATACCGACAATTAAATTCGTACTTCTACGAGGCGTAACTCGCAGGTTTACGAGTGATAAGAGTTTGTAAGTATACTGATTTCTAGTAAATACTGAATGGGTGAAATGAAGCGTTTCTTCGCTTGTTATGCAGTCGTTTGGCTTATACATTTGTTTCAGAAGTTGATTGATAGCTAATCAATCTGTCCGATATCCGAAAAACCGACGTTCAAAATCCTTAGAAAATCCAAAAACATCCAGTATCAGTCAACTTCATCTTTTCGTTTTGTAGCCCGTTTTATCCAATTCTCTGTGAAAACTATTTGATCCGATTCCGAAAGAAACCATTGACCGTATCCTTTTCAAAAACCATCGTCCAGATCCGAAAAACCAGTTCCTTCCAAATCTTATGTAGAGCCGTCTGCAACAATCCAAAATCCTCCTGCTAAATCTTATGAGTTAGCAGGAGGCGCAGCGGTGGACCGTCTTCTTTTTCTTCCATTTTTTATTACTGTTCTATCTTGCAGAAAAGCCACTAATGCTGTCTTTCACCGATCAGCTCGAAAGAACGATTCATTTACCTTCATACCCCCAACGAATTATCTCTGCTGTGCCATCACAAACCGAATTATTGTTTGATTTGGGGCTTGATGACGAAGTAATCGGCATTACGAAATTCTGTGTTCATCCCCATCACTGGTTTCTTATCAAAACAAGGGTGGGTGGAACTAAAACATTGAAGATGGACACGATCGATGCTCTCACACCTGATCTGATTATTGCCAATAAGGAAGAAAATACCAGGGAGCAAATTGAAGCCCTCGCAAAAAAATATCCTGTATGGATCAGCGATGTGAATGATCTGGAAACAGCCCTTCAAATGATCCGCGCGATAGGCGAGTTAACAAATAAAGCACATAAGGCGGCTGTGATGGTCTCGCAGATCAAGGAAGATTTCAATCAGTTGCAAATTGCCGCGGAATTGCGAACGGTTAAAAATCGAAACACGAAGGAGCAACCAAATACCGCGTATCTTATCTGGAAAGATCCGTACCTGACGGTTGGCGGGGATACGTTCATTCACGCAATGCTGGAAGCTTCCGGATTAAAAAATATCTACCGCCATCTAACCCGATATCCCGAGATTCAAATAACCGATTTGGAAAAATTAAATTGCGAATTGCTATTGCTCTCAAGCGAGCCCTATCCTTTTGCCCAAAAACACATTGAAGAATTACAGACATATTTGCCAGAAACGAACATTATGTTAGTCGATGGTGAAATGTTCAGCTGGTATGGAAGCAGGTTGATACGTGCCGCGGAATATTTCAGGAAAACGTTTGTTGTTTGAGGTTTGTGATGGGTGGTTTATTGTTTAACGTTTTTGGTTTGTGGTGGTTGGATCTGTTTGAACGAAAGCCCATTATTGTAACCTGAAATATTTTTATATCCGAACAACTTCATCCAGAACGCAATTGCTAATTTGCATTTTACCACAAATGAACAATGAACAATGAACAATGAACAATGAACAATGAACAATGAACAATGAACAATGAACAGCGAACAATGACCAGTGAACAGTGAACAATGACGAGAGAAGAGAGAACAAACGACAAACTACAAACTACAGACCCTCCATGCTTTTCACCGAAAACCAAAATGCGCTCGAAAAAAACGAATTGGATAAACCTTCCCGGAAAAAACCGATGTTTCCGGTGAGTGACTCTCTTCGCGCTTATCTGAAACACCATGGGAGAGAGGTGAAAATGATGGTGTCTTACAATAATTTATTGAATTACACTTATTCTGTACCTCTGAAAGACAAAGCAGGAAAAGATACCCTTTGGGAAACAGTCGGGTATGACATGAGGGACTGGGAATTTATTCGCGATGGCCTTGTGAAATTGTACGCAGTATTAAAAACCGAGGGCGACCTTACCTTCACAAAACACCTGGACGTCGCCAGGATAGATTACTGCAGTTTCGGCAATTCACATCCATTCCGTATTAGGATTGTGAATAAATTCAATGATAATTACGACCATTATTATATCAAAATTGCAGATGCGTCGCGTATATATGGGCTTGAACTCGAGCATATCCTGTCTCCAAACAGAATCACTTTTCTGACTAACAAAAACACGCTTGTTGAGGAACATATAGCCGGAATTCCCGGCGACTTGTTCATTTCAGATTACCTGAGTCAACCCTTAACCAACAGGATCCGGTTTTCGAAGGAGTTTGTAAAATTCAATGAACGATGCTTTGTTCGACTGCTCGGTGATATGCGTTCGTATAATTTTGTAGTTGATATTACACCAGATATAGAAGACGTTCAATACCGCATCAGGGCCATCGATTTCGATCAGCAATCTTATGAAGGGCGCAAAAATCTTTACCTGCCACAATTCTTCAAGGAGAATGTTCCACTTGTTGAAACCGTCATGAAATCGCTGAATAAAGATTCCATCGAACAATACCAGACTGAAGAAAGAACGCTGATGGCTTTTCGGGTGGCATCTACGCGACATCGCCTGATGCAATTATTAAACATTATGTCGAAGGATTCAATTTCAACACCGGAAAAGATAACTCAACTCAAAAATGAATTAGGGGAATATTTTCACAACAATTCATTTTACAAATGCACTTCAATGGGACAGGTTGTTAAACGCCAACTCAAACAAACCCTTCAAAAAAATCTCAAGCTCATACAGAAAAACCTGGGAAACTCTGGAGATTGAATAATTTCTAAATTTCCCCGAAATACCTTTTCAACTGTCAAAAAAGACAAACTAGCCCGTATCTTCGCGCCGCTCGCCACAGTATCGATCTCAACCATTGTACTTGATTATTAAGAAACCAAGCTAAAGTCAATAAGTCATGAAGAAATACCAACCCGGTGTTCTATTCGGTGAAGAATTAGAGGCATTGTATAAGGATGCTAAAGACAATCAATTTGCATTACCTGCTGTAAATACTATTGGCAGCAATACGATCAACGCAACACTTGAAACTGCGGCTAAAGTGAATTCGCCTGTTATTATCCAATTTTCGAATGGAGGTGCTCAGTTTATGGCAGGAAAGGGAATGCCGAATGAAAACCTGCAGGCGAATATATCCGGTGGTGTATCTGGAGCTCTTCATATACACAATGTGGCAAAATATTACGGCGTACCCGTCATCTTACATACAGATCATGCAGCAAAAAAATGGTTGCCGTGGATTAGCGGCTTGCTCGACGCAGGTGAACAATATTTCAAAGAGAAAAAACAACCTTTGTTCAGCTCTCACATGCTCGATCTTTCAGAAGAGCCGATCGAAGAAAACATCGAGACCTGTGTCAAATTTTTCAAGCGTATGCGGCCATTAGATATGGCTATTGAAATTGAGCTTGGTGTAACTGGCGGTGAAGAAGATGGCGTTGACAACCGAGGCATCGAGAACGAAAAACTATATACACAACCTCAGCATGTGGCCTATTCGTTTACTGAACTTGGTAAGGTTGGCAAATTGTTTACGGTTGCAGCGGCCTTTGGCAATGTGCACGGCGTTTACAGTCCGGGTAATGTAGAACTGAGACCAGAAATTCTGAAGAACAGCCAGGTTTATATTGAGAAAGAATTAAAAACAGGACCCAAGCCTGTATACTTTGTCTTTCATGGCGGCAGTGGCTCGCCGCAATATCAAATCCGCGAAGCGATCAGTTATGGTGCCATTAAAATGAATATTGATACTGACCTGCAATGGGCTTTTTGGGAGGGTATTCAACAGTTCTACAAAAAGAATGAAGGATACTTGCAGGCCCAGCTCGGTAATCCGGAAGGAAAAGATAAGCCGAATAAAAAGTATTATGACCCTCGTGTATGGTTGAGAAAAGGTGAAGAGAATTTCAGCAAGCGCCTCGAAGTTGCATTCGAGGATTTGAACTGTATTAACAGAAACGCATAAACATTCTCAACGTTATTGAAAAGTCTCGCCTCGTGCGGGGCTTTTTTTTGTGTGCCCAGCTTCATACCCCTACTCAGCTGCCGTTGCGTCGCACTCTTGTACTGCATATCTTTGCTGAGCAGATGATTTGTCGCAAAGATGCTAAGACGCAAAGAAAAAGTTTCTCCTGGCGTCTTAGTGTCTTTGCGAGCCCAATTCTTTGAACAAAAAAGACGCATGTATGCCCTCAAACATTACACTCGAATTACTCGGCGACAAAGCTGATTACCTACTAAAACATCAATGTAAAACAATTGACCAGTCTACATTAACATTACCTTCTCCTACCCATGTCGATGATATCTGGATAAATTCAAACAGAAATAACCAAACGCTAAAAAGCCTGCAAGCCTTATTGAATCATGGCCGGTTAGGCGGGACCGGCTATTGTTCAATCTTTCCGGTGGATCAGGGCATTGAACACAGTGCCGGCTCAGCGTTTTCTCCTAATCCAATCTACTTTGATCCGGAAAACATCATCCGGCTTGCCCTTGAAGGTGATTGTAACGGTGTAGCCTCGACCTACGGCGTGTTGGGAATACTCAGTCGTAAGTATGCGCATAAAATTCCCTTCATTGTGAAGATCAATCACAACGAATTTTTAAGTATGCCAAACCGTTATGATCAAACACTTTTCGGCACAATCAAAAGCGCATGGAATATGGGTGCTGTTGCAGTAGGAGCAACAATTTATTGGGGCTCTTCGGAAAGCACGCGGCAGTTGAAGGAAGTTGCCGAAGCATTTGAACATGCACATGAACTGGGAATGGCTACCATCCTATGGTGTTATACGCGCAACAACGCATTTAAAGTTGAAGGGGTCGATTATCATACGTCCGCAGATCTTACCGGCCAGGCAAATCACCTGGGTGTAACCTTACAGGCTGACATCATTAAACAAAAAATCCCCACCAACAACGGAGGATACCTCGCCACGAAACACGGTAAAACGTCGCAATTAGTATATGATAAGCTGACCACAGATCATCCGATTGACTTATGCCGGTACCAGGTACTCAATTGCTATAGCGGCCGTATCGGGCTGATCAATAGCGGCGGCGAAAGCAAAGGAACCAGTGATCTGGAAGAAGCCGTGTACACGGCGGTAGTAAACAAGCGTGCCGGTGGCATGGGGCTGATAATGGGAAGAAAAGCCTTTCAAAGGCCTTTTAAAGAAGGAATTGAGCTGTTACATGCAACACAAGATGTATATTTGGACACTAACATAACAGTAGCATAACCCGTTCCTATATAAAGATATCAATCCTGCACACCAAGGTCTGCAGGATTTTTTTTACAGGAATTAACACGAATTGGAACACCAATTAAGACTAATTGGGGAACACGAATTGCCCTAATGGCCGCGAAATCTGGCAGCTCGTGTAATGGTCCTGCGGTAAAAAGTGATTGCTTCAGACTCCGAGAAATGGCTTCAGCCTTAGGAAACTTAGCGCCAATTCGTGTCCCGCAATTAGCGTTAATTCGTGTTCCCAATTCGTGTTAATTCGTGAGGAAAGTTCCTAAATTTGTCGTCTACCTATTAACATACGAAATGAGAGTGGAAGGCACATTTTGTCCGAATTCCGGAAGATCTTTTCATGTGAGCAGCTTGCTTCATGCGTTCGTGACAATTATCGCTATATTCATCAATCTATCCGCTTTTAGTCAATCCAACTACCAGACACTAGCGAGAATCGACAACATCGTTCAGCACATAGACAGCCTGTCAAATAAATCGCAGAGAACGTTTTACCTGAATAAGATCGATAAGAAGTTTGACGGTGTTAAGGAAACCTGGCACTATACGCTGTCCGATGGAAAAGTAATCGTTTTTCAGATACGCTATGTTGTTGACTCAATAGAGTACACAGAGATTTATTATTTGAACAAAGGTGACCTGATATACTCTGAAGAATATGAAACTGTCTACTATAGAAATACAGGCGATGATGAAATTAAATGGGGAGGCATCTATTACTTCGTAAGTAACAACCTGAAACAGCGTGTAACACTAGGAAATAAAAAATCAAGGTCATTCTGGAATCCCGAATCAGAAACCTTATCCAGGTTTCAGCGACGCTTTTCAGAACTGCGGGAAAATATTCCGCTTACTGCAAAAAATTAAGGTTGGATTGCTGTTCACACAATTCACGGAGGGCAGCTAAGAAATCCCGACAATTTCCCCTACGATTTCTCTGCGTGCCTCTGTTTCTCCGTCTGTGCTGCAATAGGAGCTGCAAGGAGATTGTAGATCTATCACTTTGCTGTTATCGGAGCAGCCGTTGTACACGCATATCCTTCTCCACAAGAGAAACCGCATTCTATCTCGTCGGATTCTTCTTCTTACTCCCGCAAATCGGTGATAAAGTTCACCTTTTTCAGTACTAATCCACCTTTCTCTTGCACTCTATTTTTGCCGCATTAAAATAATCAAACAGTAAACTTTATTTATTATGAAAAGGATTCTATTCGGATTTATTCTCCTAGCAATGGCTGTAGTGTCAAACGCTCAGGGCACATCTCAAAGAAATTATGTAAGTGCAAAACCATCTTCTGTCTCAACATTAAAAATCGACGGCAACATTAATGTTACATTGGTGGTAGCTCCCAACGAACCCAACGTCTTCATCGACGGAAGCGAGAACTTTACGAAAAACGTCAAGACAAGTTTCGAAGACGGAGTAATCAGTATCCGCGCCAACACATCTTCTAAATCTGAAAATGATGTTGTAGTCATTTACGCGCCAAGCCTTTCAGAACTTGAATTGAACGGTGATATCAAATTCAAGACGATTGGTACAATCAATGCCGACAATCTGCAACTTAGCATCAACGGCAATTGTAAACTGCTGGTGCAACACGCAGGTAAACTCGATATCAGAATCGATGATGACTATGAATTGATCGAAGAAAGAGTCATACGTCCCAAGTCAAAGTAGTCCGGTACCAAAAAAACCATGTCTCTACTCTAAAAACAGAGACATGGTTTTTTAGTTTTCGAGGCAATTCTTCCCCTTTACTTTATATTCAACCTTAATCCGTGGCTGAAAATTGCTTGTCCCAAAAAGGCATTTTATTTGTGGCCTGTTACTATCAATCATTAGCATATGAAAGTAACAAAACCGCTTTTACACTTTTCGGCCGGGACGGTAGCAGGAGTGCTGATCATTTCTCAGCTGGCATTTAATAACGACACCAGGAAAAATCAGTTAGACAATAATCCACCTCAATGGCATATTCCGCAAACTCCGGAATCGATGAGTTTCGCCGGTGAGAAAGTACCGCTCGAGCGCTGGGATATTGAAGAACGTTTTGACAGAGAATTTCTTTTCATTTACTACCAGACAAGCAACATTATTTTCGTCAAAAAGTTAGCGAACAGGTATTTCCCTTTGATTGAAGAGCGTTTGAAAGCAAACGGAGTTCCTGATGATTTTAAATATCTATGTGTAGCCGAGAGTAATTTGCAACATGCAATCTCCCGGTCTGGCGCTGTGGGATTCTGGCAATTCATGTCGTATACAGCACCTGGTTATAGTTTAAGAATTAATAAAGATATCGATGAACGGTACCATGTGGAAAAGGCTACTGATGCCGCTTGTAAGTATTTGAAAGCCGCTTACTCAAAGTTTGGAACCTGGACCGCCGCAGCAGCTTCCTACAATTGTGGTCAGGGAGGATATCAAAAGCATTCTACCAATCAGCAAACAAGCAATTACTATGATCTGCAGCTACCGGAAGAAACAAACCGTTACATATTTCGGATTCTTTCATTTAAATACCTTTTAGAAAATCCGGAAAAAATGGGATTTACACTTTCAGATGAGGATTTGTATCAATCTTTTTCAGTGCAATCAATCACCATCAAAGAATCGATTCCGGACCTGGCGAAGTTTGCAATTGAGAATGGAACCACATACAAAATGATAAAACAATTGAATCCGTGGTTACGATCAACATCACTGGCGGTAGTACCCGGGAATTCGTATACTATCCTATTGCCAACAGATAATTAACATCGTGAATGGTTTGCAAGAATCTGGGGAACAGTTATTGCATAATTTATCGCCTAATCACCTTTTCCTACGCAATGAGCAATACTCTGAGTAAATTATCCACTGCCGCTTTACAAACGCTTTTATCGCGCGAAACCAGAAAATTCATTGTTGCTATCGAATACGGTTCTACGGCTAGTGATCTGTCTGAGATTAGAGAAACCATCAAGGACATTCAACGCGAGTTGGATTCCAGGGCCTCAAATAAATCTGTGAGAGGCGACCAGCCGGATTGGGAAAAACTATAAACTTCTTCTGCGGGCTTCAGCTCCCCGTCTGACCGTCTGCATTCGAGGGCTTTAGATGTACGTCAGCGGCAGACCGTCAAATGCATTTACAGACTTATGCTACGCAGAATCTGCGGTAATTAAGCCGATCTTTTTAGAATGTTCTATTGCGTCATGACTATGCTCAAAATAACAGCAAGGCACTCCAACTTCGTTGATCCTGTCCACAATATTCTGTACTTTCTGTTTATTTTTCTTGTGAATATGCCTAAGATACACGCTTCGAATAACCCCGGGAAAATGTTCTATAACCGATGAATAAATATCAGGGTCCATTTGGGAATCATCACCTAGCAATACAAATTGCTGGTGCGGATAAGCAGTAAGAATACGAGCAATCCGCATAAATTTTGTAGAATGCTTATTCTGCCCTGTCTTTAATATTTCCCTGAACTGTTTAATTTGTCCCAGCAAATAAACTCCTCTCGGCAGCTCATTTTTATGTGAGAACTCGAGTATGTAATCGTACAGGTTCCATTCACTACTTGAAACATAAAAGAATGGATTGGGCTTTCCATCAGCCGCATCCGCCAACAGCTGATAGTGTTTTATCACGCCATCAAAAGGCTGACGGCTATGAGCGTTCTCGGTAAACAATACCTGTAATCGTTTCGGGAGGTTTGCCGAATGTGAAATGAGGAATGTATCGTCAATATCAGAGATACATGCGAAATGATATTCATCCGGTATGAAGATCAGGCCGTTCCCAACACTACTCCACTTTGGTGGTTCCGCTAATTTGACTTCTATCGGATGCCATCCTGGCGATAGGGCAACCTGGGGCTTCCACTCTATTTTGAAAAAACCATCAACATCGGTGGTCGCCTCGTGCACTTTGCCTTCCCATTCAAGTCTTACTAACGCCCGAGCCATTGGCCTTACAATGAACAATCTTAACAGGGCAAATGTATTGGTGAAAATATTCCCCGAAAATTTCCGTCTAGGTAATGGCCCCAAGGAGAGTACATGGCCAAAAATTATCAGGTGTTCCTTATTGCCGTAACCATGGTAAACCTTTACGAGAGGCCGGTTGGTTAACCGTAACAAATAAAGAATTTTTGCTTTCACACGGTGGATGAATGATGTACTTTTAACCGAATCATCCCGGGAATGATTATGCATACTGCGAGAGGTTATAAAGATTATACATGCAACAATCAGGTCAATTAAAAATTCTATTTGCTTTAAATCCCATTTCAGGCGGGAGATCGAATCAAAATTGGGAAGCTTCCATCCGAAATTATTTTAAAAATTTTCAACATACGATAGAAATTTTTATGCTGGATGGCGATCATGATGCTGAATCTATACGATTCTGGATAAATAAAATGAAGCCTGACCGTGTTGTTGCAGTGGGCGGAGATGGTACGGTCCAAATGGTCGCAAAGCAGTTATTAGGTTCGGGCATTCCGTTAGGCATACTTCCAGCCGGATCTGCTAATGGGATGGCGAAAGAATTGGAAATACCGAACACCCCCGCACAGGCACTAGAGGTAATTGTAAACGGCACGGTGAAGGCAGCTGATATTATCCGTATCAATAATAGTGAGATCTGTCTTCACTTAAGTGATATTGGACTAAACGCAAAACTGATAAAATATTTTGAGGAAGGTAATTGGCGTGGCAAACTCGGATACGCGCGTGTCTTGTTCAAAGCGCTGAGAAAGAAAAGGCCCATGAAGGTGATAATTAATCTCAATGGAGCACGGGTCGAGCGAGATGCTTTTATGATCGTGCTTGCCAACGCCACCCGATACGGAACCGGCGCAGTGATCAATCCACGAGGCAGTTTGTATGATGGAGCTTTTGAAGTTGTTATCATCCGCAAATTCTCAATCGGTGAAATTTTCAAAATGTTTGTTCGCTTCCTACCTTTAAATCCAACAAAAACTGAGATTTTATCGGCGACCTCTGTAGTTATCAGTACTTACGGAAAAGTCCATTTTCAAATCGATGGAGAATATCTCGGAAAAACAAAACAGATTGAAGCGACTGTAGAGCCCGGACAGTTGAGTTTGATAGTCCCTCCGGCTCACACAACGAATCAAAAATGAAACCGCATTCTCTTTCCTTCAACCTCAAATTTTGTAGAAATTTTTTCAGTTAAAAACGTCCAAGCTGACAGAAAAACTGAAAAAATATCACTAGACCTTGTTTTTTTGTCTCTGGCATTTTCCTTGTGCAATATTCTGTAGAAAATAAATTTTTAACCATTAAAAAGGAGGTAACTATGTCACTCATGAAAAGAAATGGGAACTTATTTAATTCCTTACCATCCCTGTTTAATGATGATTTCTTTACAAGAGATCTGTTCAACTGGCGATTAACTAATAATTCCGATACCGGGACTACCATTCCTGCGGTAAACATTAAGGAGACCCCTAATTCTTTTGAAGTAGAGATGGCAGCACCGGGTATGACAAAAGACGATTTCAGTATTGAACTTGATTCAAACGTTTTGACGATCACATCGGAAAAAAGCATGGAACAAGAGCAAAAAGAGGGAGAGAGATATTCACGTAAGGAATTCAGCTATCAAAGCTTTCAACGCACCTTTACTTTACCAAAAGAAGTGGTTGATGACGATAAGATCGAAGCAAAATATGAAAATGGTGTGCTGCATTTGGTGATCCCTAAAAAGGAAGAAGCCAAACAAAAGCCGGCCAGGACGATTCAGATCCATTAATGCAGTTTATGTAATTGCAGACCTATAAGGCTCGATAAAGCCTTATAGGTTTTTTTTGGCTAGAGGTAAGAAGCTGGAAAGAGAAGAATAAGTTTTGCATAGGTGTTACATGTAACCTGCGATGTTCATATTTCAATAGCCTACCGGACAAGACCTTTTCTTTGCTTCCAGCGCATGCGATAGGCATTCATTGCTGTTTCACCGAGCTGGTTAATCAATCTGTAATTTACAACCAATCCCACAACGGCTCCTACCACGGGAAGCAACTGTGCCATCTTTGCGAGGTCAATATAATCGCGGTATTCCTGTTGAAAAGTACGCCAGTCGAATTGATGAATGTCATCGAGTAACTTTGACGTAATTTCCTGCCAGCTCTCAAGATGTTTATATACTTCCCTTCTGCTTTCCTGGCTTGAAAACGCAAGCTGAAAAATATACAGAACATATAACCGTTCCTTGAAGTCGTTAATATCATATCCGTATAAGGAAGCAATTTCGAAGAGCAATTTTATTTTTATGCCCAATAGCAGTGGGAAGTCTGCAAGGCCGAGAAGAATGCCACCTAATCCCGTTAGTCCGCCTTCAGCTGCTGCTGTTCTTTTATAAAACTCTATGCGCTCCAGGACAGTTTGCTCACGTTTTTGAAGAGAGAGATCTGCTTTAGGTGATGATGTGGTTTGCTCCGCACCGAATAATACCGCTCTGACCATTTGCTTGATAGCGGTAGTTATCGCCCGGTGCGCTTTTTCAGGAATTATTTTATTGACACGTTGCTGAACAGACCTCGCGACACGGTCAGTAAACGAAGGCTTCCGCGTAATTTTTTTTTGCCATTGTTCCAGTTCGCGAAAAATCTTTTTTTCATACAATTCCATTGCAGCACTATTAAATCGTGAAAATTTACACTTAACTATGCATACAGCCAATTGGAGGGCACGATATTTTTGCGTTTAATTCAATCTCTTCTATATGACAATAGAAAGTATCGTTGTTAAATTATTGCTTGCTTTCTTTCTGGGCGGAGTCATAGGTGTTGACCGGGAGTACATGAACAAGGCGGCAGGATTGCGGACACTGATACTGATTTCTCTCGGTTCGTGCCTGTTCACTATTTTTTCTAATATAATGACCGACGGAACCCCGGATCGTATCGCGTCGAATATTGTTACCGGCATTGGGTTTCTTGGTGCGGGAGTCATTTTCAAAGAGGATAACCGGGTGAAAGGACTGACTACGGCTGCTTCAATTTGGGTAACTGCGGCTATTGGAATGGGTGTGGGCGGCGGTTATTATTGGGCTGCTTTGATAGGCGCAGGATGCACCCTATTAGCCCTTAATGTTCTTACTGTTTTAGAAGATTGGATAGATAAGGTTAACCAGACCCGCGAATATAGAATTGTATCTCCCTATACGCACGAGGCTTTGCACCGTTATGAAGACTTGTTCCGCAAGCATCGCCTTCGGTTCAGCCGCAATAAACAAAGTCGCATCAACGACAACATTATAGGCCTTTGGGTCGTGAAGGGCAGAGATAAGAATCACAACCTATTTATCGAAGAAATACTGACAGACAATACGGTGAAAGAATTCGAATTCTAATATCTCCAATCTATAGTTGACAACGTTGGACGAACCGGGTGATCAACTGTTCAATTATTAAAAGGATGAAGGTTGGCAAGCCAACCTTCATCTCAGAATATTCAAAATAAATTTTTATTCTATCATTCGCAAGGCTAAAAACTTATATTGAATGTTCTTTGGATCCAACCCGTATAAAAACCTATACCAATCAGAACTACTAATAATAAGAGAACGAAAATCCATAAATAAGATCCTTTCCTTGTGTTGTCATCCCTTCTGGAAGCCACATGACGTTGGCGTTCAACTTCTGCCTCATTCAAAGATCTTGCCTTAATAAGTTTTCCGGCGTATCGAAGGGTAAATCCGTCAACCTCAGACTGGCTGTTCACAACTTGCTCTGCGATGAATACGTCCTGCTTATTAGAAGGCTCGTAAGCTTGTACGACTACAGGAAAGTCATTGTTTCTAACGTCCATAATATCAATCTTTATGTGAAAAAATACCGCCGTATATTATCTTCAGGAGACAGCGGTTCCCAACAAGACCATGCAATTCTGTTGCCACATGAAAATTGGATGCTGTCACCAAAAGCGAAAAACGAGGGGATTTCACTCTCTGATTAACAACCAATTATTTGACGCTGATGGATAAAGTTAACGCTGATGGATAAAGTTATCGTTATTCCAGGAGCCGGTCCCGGAAAGGAGCGGCTACATTGCTTGCGGGCAAAAAGGATATAGGGGAGGCAGTGAGGGAGTCGGGGGTCGGGAGGCCGGAAGTTGGGAGTTAAACTCGTGAGTTATATTATCCATCAATTCAGGAGCGGATGGCCGATTTCTTAATTACAACGAGATCAGCGTAATACTTCACGGAACAACAACAGGACGCCATTGACAGAATGCAAAACAAAGCAGCTGAATGAAAGTTGGTCGTCATACCCGTTATAAGCGACCATGAAAACAGTGCCTGCCATTACAGCAAACAAGCCAAGGGCGAGTAAAACATTAATAACCAGGATACGCATAGGAACCTCTTTGAGTTAAAATTGCTGCTTCATCGCCACATAGTAAGCGTTTGCCCTGTCTTTCCTTTAAAAAATCAAGCAGGCTATGTAGAAAAAATAAGTGTTTTCCCTAGTTTCCTCTCCCACTCTCTACACAATTAATTTTTATAGCAGTTTTTTTAACAGTGCTTTTTACGGTTAAATACAACCCCGGCAACACATTTGATATCTTTGAAAACAATAAACAGTGGATAGTGAAATTTTTTCTGTCATTGATAAGTATTTGTTTAATAAGCGCCTTTGCCAAGGCGCAGAAGGTCGACAGCATTTATTTCAACCTGTATACTGATAGCCTGAAAAAACAGGTTCATAACTATATTAATGTTGATGGAAAATTTTCGAATGGTACCTGGCTTCCGCTAACAGATAAAGACATTTTATTTACCTCTACGGCTGGAAAATTTGAAGGCAATAGCCTGATTCTCGACTCATCCTGCTCCGACAAAAAAGTTACGATCAAAGCAGTATTAAAAAGCAACCCGGCAGTTTGGCGGGAGGTGACGATATACATTAAAACCACTGCTGATAATGAACGGCTGAAAACGATGGAGGAGGTACTACAACCCTCGCCACGAAAGAAAAAGTCTGGCTAAAAACAATTGATAAGGTTTCCGGCCACCACCCCAATCTTCTAAAAAAGGGACCGTATCTACATCATCTTTTTTTTATCAACATTTATCGGAAAAATATCTTTACTTGACTGGCGCCATCTGTTCTTTCATCTTTTTTGCGTCGTCCAAAAACTTCGCCAGTCCCAGGTCAGTGAGCGGATGCTTTAATAAACCAAGTATAGACTCGAGAGGGCAGGTACAAACATCGGCCCCTGCTTCGGCACATTTTACGATATGTAGTGCACTGCGGATCGACGCTGCAAGAATTTCAGTCTTGAAACCCTGCAACTGGTAAATATGAGCAATCTGTTCAATGAGTTGTACACCATCCCATGCGCTATCATCAATTCGGCCAATGAAGGGTGATACATAATTGGCGCCGGCTTTAGCAGCAAGTATTGCCTGTCCTGCGGAAAACACCAACGTACAATTTGTTTTAATTCCATTATCAGAAAACCATTTCAAAGCTTTCACCCCGTCCCTGATCATCGGGACCTTTACAACGATATTTGGATGGATAGCCGCAAGTTTTTTACCTTCTTCAATAATTTCACTGAAGTTTGTCGAAATTACTTCGGCGCTCACATCGCCATCCACCATTTCACAAATGGTTTCATAATGCTTCATTACTCCTGCTTCGCTTTTGATTCCAACTTTGGCCATCAAGGACGGGTTCGTAGTAACACCATCAAGAATCCCGAGTTCATTGGCTTCTTTGATTTGCGCCAGGTCAGCTGTATCGATAAAGAATTTCATTATTTGATATTTAATATTTGAGATTTAATATTGGATTTAGGCCTCAATTTCTTTTCCAATGTAATTCTTGAAGATGCCAAAATCCCAGTGAGTTCCAATTTTGCTGTTGAGATTAACTTGAGATCTACAACCGCTTCAAGCAAAAAAAAGTGCTTCGTCGATTTCCTGAAATGCGATACTCGATTTTTTGCTTTGAACGTCTTAACCAACTGAGCCTTACAGGCTGCCCTATAATTTGCGGGGCAAAAAACGCCGATCGCAACAACTTATCTTTCGATTATCTTTCGGGGTTCTGCCAGAAGGGAGAGATTCGCGCCGAACAACAATCCTGTATGCAAAACTTTTCAGCCCGGTTTGAAGTTCGGTGGCGTTCATAAGACATCAGAAGTAAGATGTACTCAAAAATATTAAATATTCCATCTTAAATCTTAAATAAAAAAACGGCAGATTACTTACATCGCACCGCTACAACCGCCTACCCTTGCTGCCTTCCGACCCTGGGGGAGTTCAGCAGGAGCTGGTCGTGTAAGACCTGCCGGGGCGCAAAGATAATGATCAGGATTGAAGTTTGTAGTTTGACAGGGAAGTTTTTTGAAGCGATAATGAAGTATGAAGTACGAATATCAGATACCAGAAATGTGGATCGAGACGAGCAAGCACAGCCTGAAGAGCATCGTACTTCATACCCCCTACTTCGTACTTCTTACTTGGTACTTCTTATTTCGTTCCTCATACCTTTTGCTTTATACTTCGTACCTATTCCTCGTTATGGTCTCAAACCCTTTCTGCCGGCAAGTGAGTTGATCAATGTGATTCCAATTAATTCATCGGCCCTTCCGGCAAGAGGTCGATAGTATACCAGGATCGTATAATTGTTTTCTGTTTCCCAGAGATTTCCCTCAGTCACATCAAATGAAGCAACTCGCTTTTTTGTATTTCTGTCGACGGTCACGTAACAATAATCATAATAGCCCTGCTTCAGGAATAAAGAAGATTCATAGGTTCCGGTTGTAGAATTAAAGTTCATTTTCGCCGCATCACCAAGATTGTAATTTGTCAGCTGTCCAAAAACATAAACGTCTTTTCCTGCGTAAGCAACATTGC
>DAINQQ010000039.1:0-31573 GCA_036742645.1 Flavitalea sp. | reverse complement strand
CCCTTTTTCTGATTGAACTCAACACCGCTTGCTGGTCTTCCAATACCATACCTTTTAAAGCAAGTATATTTTCATAAAGCCGGTTTGTAACAGGTGATTTCGCCTGGTTCCGGAAAAACAAGAGGGAAGGAAGATAATCAAATTGATAGGACTGTTGTCTGAGAATTCCTATCTTTTCCTGTTCGGATAAAGTTGCGTATGTGCGGGAAAGATGATTCAGTGTAATGTTGGTTGCTTCATCAAAAAAGGATGCAGCAAGAGTATCGCCCAACGCGGCATGAACCATTCCCAGATCATTCAGGCCACTTGCATAATCAAGATTGTCTTTTCCCCACAGCTCCCTTGTTATCCTCGCATAATTTTCAAAAAAAGGTAGAGCGCTGTCATACTTTCCCATCTCGTAATACAAAAGAGCAAGACTCCTTGATCCATTAGCATATTCAAGGTCGCCTTGTTTCTGCCCTATTAAAATCTTTGAAATCTCGTGGCATAGAGAAATCGACTCCCCGTTTTGGCCCTTGCTGAACAAAGCCAACGCCAAATTACCCATGTACGTGATATTGCTGGGCGACAATTGTAGAACTCTTTCATAAAAAGACACAGCTTTTTCATAATCTTTCAACAAATAGTTGACCGTTCCAAGGTGCATTAAATTCAGGCGATGCATAGAACTCAGTCTTTCTCCTATTCTTGTTTTTTCGGCATCGTTTTTTTCTGAGATTTTCTCTATTATGAGCAGTGCATCTCCGTATAAAAGTAATGCCTTCTCATAATTGCCAATGATTCTGTGATAGAAATATCCCACATCAATCAATGCCACCGCATATTCAAAATGGTCTTCTCCGAATTTCTCTTTTCTCATTGCTAATGCCTGCTCATATAATGCCAGTGACCTGTCGTATTGTCCCATGCGATGATACAGTCTTGCGATATTCATCAGGCTATTTGCATGATCGACTGAATTAGTTTTTGGAATATTTTTGATAAGTATCAAAACTTTCTGGCTCATTTGAAGGGCGGTGTCATAGTGACCCAAATAATTATACGCCCAACCCAGGCTGATCAAACAATCGACATACTCATAACTCGTTTCACCCAGCTTTTTTTCTTTAATTATTAATTCCCTTCTATATAAAGGCAGCGCTTTATCATAACGGCGCATGTTAAAATACACGTCCCCGAGATTCTCCAATCCGCTGGCAACATCTATATGATCCTCGCCCAGGATTCTTGCTTTAATTGAAAGTGCTTTTTGATAGATTTGTAAGGCTTCCTCATATTTACTTATGCGCTGATATGATCTTGCAAGATGATCGAGGCTGTAGGCATATTGAATATGCCCGCCTTCCGGCGAAATCCTTCTGAGTCTTTCCGTGAGTGCGAGATTGTAGGAGAGAGTTTTTCGTTTATCTATTGAACGTTTCGCCAATAAATCAGAAACAGCCAATAGTTTTATTGAAAGCGAATCGTTCATGGCGTTATCCCGGTATAATGCGTTCACCTCTTGTAATGCCTGTCGTAATTGTTCATCAGAGACTTCTGACTGCAGGTGTTCGAGGATGTAACTGAGGCTGTCTGGTTGAGCTTTCGGTAATAACCAGGTTAACTGTAATAGTGAATATATCAATATAATGGAGCGCATAAGGAATATTCAAATATTGTCGCCCTTCAAACGTTATTCTTGATCAAGCGCTTTACTCAATTCAATCGCTTTTTGCTGTAGTTCATTGGTCTTATTGTTACGTATAACTTCTTTCAGCAATGACTGTGTTTTTTCACTCTCGCCTAGTTTCAAATGAGCAAGGGCGAGGTACCATTTGGCTTTACCAGTCCATCGCTGATCCGGGCTTTGGGTAATCGCTTTTTTCAATTCATCAATAGCCATCGTGGTATTCTTGTTAGAAGCCAGGTAGCTCAATCCCTTATAGTAAGGAATATAGAATGCGTTTAATTTACGATTCTCTTCCTCGGGTCCTCTTGTCAAAGGGCCAAGATCTGCCCTTTCAAATTCCCTGATTGCTTGCTGATATTCCTTGTTTTCATAGCTTGCAAACGCGTTTTCTAACGGGCCTTCTTTACTAACTGGTGCTAGATCAGGTGTAAAATAATCTTCAAACACACTGGTCATCTTTTCCCTCTGATTTTTTGATAGATTTTTAGCGTTGGTTTTTCCGTCTGGAATCACCGCTTCCGGCGTATTTTCCAGACCGGTTGATCCGCCATCAGTTTTTTTACTGCTGATAGTTACTGAATCCCCAACACTATTATCAACTACCACCTGCGTTTTTCTTTTTGGATTTGTTAGGTACCACAAAGCAACGCTCAAACAAACAATTCCTGCGACAGCTGCTACCGCGAGCCATTTCGAGAAATTCATTATTGTCGTCTTATTTTTTTGTGCGGATGCAGGAAAGGCCTTGTCCTCGTTGGCGTAGTTATCAGTTTGCAATCTGGCCGCGGCTTCAAATTCGCTTTCCCATTTTTTTCTGGCCTCGGCTAGCATTGTCCAGATCAGATTATTACTTTTGCTCCTTTGAAGTTCCGAAGGCAAATCCACGTTGAAGTTTTTTTCAGCCAATGTTTTACTAAGAAGCCCAATCTCCTTATAGAGTTCAACTTCGTCTCTCAATCTTTCGTTTTCTAATAGTAATTTTTCAAATGCTTGTTGTTGAGGAGCATTCATTTCTCCGTGCACATATTTGAATATCTGTTTAATTTGGTCATCGGACAATGTCATTCCTTTTGTGTTTGGAAACTGGATTTTGATTGTAAAATTTTTCGAAGTTCTTTATAAGCCTTTGTCGACTCATTGTCGATATTTCCGGGCGTGACGTTTAGTTTCTCAGCGATTTGTTTCGATTTTAATTTTCCGAAAAATTTCATGATTAAAATATCACGGTGTTTTTTTGGTAATCGGGTCAGGGCTTCTAGTAAGTCACGTTCTCTTTCGTTAAGAAGCTCGTGTTTTCCGACTTTAATTAGATCTTCCTCAAAGAACATTTCCAACGATTTTAAATAATCATTCGCTCCGTGTGCAGATTTTTCTTTTTTGAAAAGAGCCATGAGCTGCAGTAAGCCGAAAGAATAGATCGTTGTTTTCAAGCTCCCGGTAATAGTAAATTCTTTATTCTGCGATTTCCTAAAAAGGGTCATCATTCCATTTTGAAAGGCGTCTTTTGCATCTTCCCACAATTTCTCTTTGCATGGACTATAGCTATACTTGCGTTGTATCCATGTAAGAAAACTCGCCTGGAAGAGGGAGTAAATACAAGCAAATAATTGTTGTAACCGCTGATCTCCCGGTGTTTGCATGATTTCAAGAGCTACCGGGGTTTCTGTTATTTCACGGCATTCCATTGGGTATATACTTAATAGTTTGTAATACCACTTTCTAATCAGGAATCTTGCTTTTAGAAATGGGATATTGAACTTTCAAAAAATCTTAGAGACAGTACCTTTTGCTTTGTTTAGGTAGTAGTGCGGAGTGATAATTATTTCAGGGTATGCAATTGGGGCTTGGCGTGTTTCGGTAGGTCGTCGATCTAATGGGAAATTGCCAGCCTAAATATAATAAAGTTCCCCGATTCGCAGCGGATGATTTTCGTAAACAAGTACTGTCAATGAGGTTTCTGGAATTTTCAAAGTGAAGTCAAAAGAATCAATAAATAAGGTTAGATATTTCTGCGATCGGCTATTAAGATATATTTCAATCCCCAATCTCCACTTGCATAAGCCTCTCATTATACAATTATGAAAGTTCAAGGCATCCTGGCCGCCAAAATGAGTAAAAGTATAAAAATTAATACGCATGAAGCCAATACTTATCGTAACTGCGCTATCCATATGTTTAGCCGGATGTACCAAATTAGATCCACGGCCGCAAGTAGTCGAACCTGAAAATGCGGCTCTTAAAGAACCCGCAACTCAAAAAGCTCGCTCTGTTTCATCGCTTGTTATTCCAGCTGCGGCGCTAATCCCGGATCTCCAAACAGTGATACCGCAACACCTTCAGGTGGTTAGTGAACACCGGCACGACTTGTTACGATTTTCTAACGGTATTGCAAACACGGGAGTCGACGCGTTACAATTCAAGCCGGAGTTTCGCCTTGGTTACAATACTGCAGGAACGCAAAATGCTGTTAAAGGTTGAATTATCAATAACCCCAATCGTAATTGCCATGCGATTAAATGACGCGATATTGTCCACCGGAACAGTTTGGTTATCTCGTATTTCAAGATGTACACATGGAGCAAGGACTGCTGTGGAAGAGGGGCCATCACATTCGCCCCGATGTCACTCACCGCCCTGACACGCTTTCTGTTTGCATCCTAACAACCGCTCCATTTAGTTTCTTTTTCACCCTCAAACACTAAACATGAAATATCTTAAGTTCTCGGCAATCACTATGGTATTTGCCTTCGCCTTTTTTATTGGCTGTAAACGCGATGCTGCCCTGGTGCAACAACCTGACGAAGCGCTGGGTGTTGCTCCAAAGGCCAAGATGGACGTGCCGGTCGTTACCTGCGCGGAGGGTTCAACCCAGGTGTCCATTAATCTCCAGGTATGCGCGGGTACAACAGGCGCGCCTGCCGGTTTTTCCATTCAATGGATGACAAAGGCAGCTTTTGTTGCCAATGGTGATGTATGGCTTGCTTCAGATGATCTCGCGCTCTGCAAGGGTTCCTTTTCTGGCAACGCAAATTTATCAAGGTATAACCTCGCCCCCGGCGAGTGTGTCACAGTTAACGTAGGAGAATTTCTTTTGGACGAAGGGGCGTCAACAAATTGTGACGGCGCTTTAGTGTGCGGTACGGATTACGTGTTCAGGGCCTTTGCTCATGCCAACAGCAGCTTAATGAGAAGTGATTTCACGGCTAACACAGGATGTGGTACGCTTGCTTGCGAAGGCGGCGAGGGCTGTACATTCACACAGGGCTATTGGAAAACCCATGGTCCAATTCCTACAGGCAATAATACTAACGAATGGGATGTTCAGTCGCTAACGTTGGGGACTGTATTATATACAGATTTGCAGTTACAGTCTATTTTTGACACGCCAACCTCCGGTAACGTACTTATTTCGCTGGCGCACCAATTGATAGCTGCCAAATTAAATATTGCGAACGGTTCGGATCCCTCTGCTATTGCTGCCACAATTGCCGCTGCAGATGCATTGATAGGGGACTTGGTAGTTCCACCCGTAGGTGGCGGCTTTTTGAATCCTTTTATAACACCACCCCATCTGACCATAGCTCTAATGAGTTACAATGAAGGACTGATTGGTCCGGGTCATTGCAACTAGAAATGAAATATTCACCATGTTATAAGGTGTATACAAGAAGTATACAATATTACCATGAAATAGGGTTTGGTAGAAGCCAAACCCTATTTCCATTTAGTAGACAGGCAATTGCTCTTGTCGTTGAAGAAACTAGTATTTGAGAGTATTCGCCAGAAATCGATCTTCCTTGACACAATCCGGTGTGATAATCATAAAATCATCGTGTAGATTAAATAAAGCTCCTTAGATTTCCATGTGATCATAGCACTGAATATGCTTGAACGCATTCAATACCGCCTGCGATTCTATTCCTGTGGTTTTGATTTTTCCGTCAGTCACACAGTTTGTTTCCAGCTGGATTATGCGAACCTGTTTCTGTCCTTGCTATTTTTATTGCTTCCTGGTACATCGGCGCTGCTTCCTTGGATTTTTTCTGCATTAATAATATTTCGGCGACAGTTGCTGTTTTCCAATAGTCAACAGAATAGGCGTTCGTTCCTACGATGTCTTCTACTTTTTTAGCATACTCCATCGCTTTCACCAGATCATCATCTGACCCAAAGAATACGCTTTTGGCAGCTAGATTCACCCCGGCATAATAATCGCCCTGCGCCTTCTCAAATGCTTCAGCGTAGTAAGCACTGAACTGCTCACGATCGTCCGAATCTCCGGAAGCCATGGTATCGAACCAACCAGGTGCGGGCATAAATGCCAGTGTTTCGGCATCGCGCTGTACTTCAAATCAGGTTAGATATTTCTGTGATTGACTATTAACATATATTTCAATCTGCAATCTCCACTGGATAAACCTCTCATTATACAAATATGAAAGTGCAAGGCATCCTGGTCAGCCGCAAAAATGATTAAAACTATAAAAATCAATAGCATGAACCCCATACTTATCATAACTGCGCTATCCATGTGTTTAGTCGGATGTACCAAATTAGATCAACGGCCACAAGTGGTTGAACTTGAAAATGCGGCTTCTAAAGAATCCGCAAATCAGAGAGCTGGCGCCGTTTCATCACTTGTTATTCCGGCTGCGGCGCTAATCCCGGATCTCCAAACAGTGATACCGCAACACCTTCAGGTGGTTAATGAACACCAACACGACTTGTTACGATTTTCGAACGGTATTGCAAACACGGGAGTCGGTGCGTTACAATTCAAACCAGAGTTTCCCCTTGGTGATAATACTGTGGGAACGCAAAATGCAGTTCAGCAGTTATTGGACGCCAGCGGAATAATCGTATTTGAAGAAACCGTAAGCGAATTCGAATATCATCCAGAACACCACCATTGGCATATTGAAGCAGTTGCACTGTTCGAGGTCAGGAAAGATAGTCCAACGGGTTCTGTGGTGGGAGGCAATTCAATAAAAACAACTTTTTGTCTCATTGACTGGATTAAACTGAACGACAATTCAAACTCGAAAGAGCGGATGTATTTCGATTGTTTTGGTGAACTTCAGGGAATAAGCCCGGGTTGGGTCGATCAATACAACCAGGCAGTGGAAGGCCAGGAGTTGGACATTACCGGAGTGGCAGAAGGCACTTATTATCTGGTAAGTACCGCAAATCCCGAGCACACCTTTATTGAGACGAACAATAATAACAATACAGCCTGGGTTTCTTTTGACTTAAAACGTGACAAGCAAGGACATCCGAAGATTTTTGTTACAGGACATTCCAGTTGCACAGGCGGTCTTTGTGGGTATTCGCCCAATCGTTAACAAGATCGGGGATAAACAGATTTTAAAAAATGATCCAGGCCGTGTAAGGAAAAATCCCATAAACTCGCTTGCCCACGATTGAAGGCCAGCCACCAGTCATTGATATTACAAATTTTTTGCCACGCATAAGAGTTACCGATGCAATCAAAAGAAGCTGAAAATTCATTATCTGAGAGGCATCATGAATTCAAATATTTTAGCCAACCCCATCCTCTAACATCAAAAAACCTTTATGAAAAAATTACTGGTATTAGTCGTCATCATTCTTTTTATTACCGGTTGCAAGAAAGAGCATGATACTCCTTCATCGTCAAAACGGCTTGATGATAAAAACTTACAGAACGTCCCAAAATGTGGTAACGATCTAAATCCTGAATTCGCTACAAAAATGATGAAGGCGAGGCGCTCGCGTGATGAGCAGGAAATTGTCAGTCAGAGAGAACCTAAAGACACACCTGACCCCACTTTGTCCCCCACAGTCATATTAGTGGATGCCGATGGACATACCCTCGAAAATACAATTTGGAACTGGGATGGTCCGCTACACTGCCGAACTGCTGCATTAACTCCAGATCAGATGAATGCAATTGTGAAATCGGTGACTGAAGATTTCAGCACGTTCGATGTGGTCGTTACTGATGATGAAAATGTGTATAATAAGGCACCCAAAGGAAAAAGGGTGCGCGTCATTGTGACGACGCACGAGGGTCTTGAAAATTTCTTTCCAAACTTCGGGGGATATGCATTTATTGGCAGTCTTTGGTGGGGCGACGATACTCCTTGCTTCGTATTCGCTGATGCCTTTGCGGGGAATGCGCTGAATATCGCCGAAGTCGTGTCGCATGAGGCCGGCCACACTATTGGTCTGGCTCATCAATCCGAGTTTTCTTTTGATGGCCGGTTCCTGTTTGAATACCATCGGGGTTTTTTCAGTCAGCCATGGAATCTCTCCTGGAAACCGATCATGGGGGTGAGCTACAACTCAAACATTTCGGGATGGATGTGGGGAAGAAATTTGGGCGGTTTGCAGGATGATACAAAAATTCTGAGTGCTGTCGGCTCGAAGAATGATGAAATGCCAGCATTAGGTTCTGGTGCGGAGGAAATAAAAGTGAACGGCTCCGGAAAGGCGGCAGCTGTCACGGGGTTGATGAATCACCGAAATGATATTGACTACTATTTTATTAAAAGTGGGGATATCGCTTTTTCGGTTGTGGGAGGAGGAAATACTGACCTAACGGTTATTGTTTATGATCACAATGAACAATTAATCGCAGAATACAATGATCACGATAATCTCGGCATTTCAGAGAAAACAATTAACACAAAAGGTAATCGGATTTATATAAAGGTCCTTGTAAATGGTCTCCTGATAGGCGATGTGTCCAGCGAAATGCAATTCGCGGGACAATATACTTTGCTTGTGAACAAGATATAACCTTATGCCGCGGATTCTACGATTGAAGCGCCCCGCAGTCCGTATGATCCGTGGCACAAAAAATTAGAAGGCCAGCCTAAAGCTTCCGAATATTCCAAAACGTTTCACTTTTTCAGGTGGCAATGGTTGCGGTAAAACCCTCCACACAAAATCTATCCGGAATACTTTGAAGATATTGTCGACACCCGTTCCTAATTCGAGGTAGGTGTTACCGTCGAGAGAAGTGAACGTATAAGGTGAGCCGGCTGGCATATTCAGCTCTTTGTTCTCGTCGCTCAAACTGCCCCACAGTGCTTTCGCGGTCCAGAATTGCCTGAATTTTAATTTACGTGTCAGTGGAATAAATCGGAAAAGACCGTTTCCTACATTATGCTCGAAATTAATTCCAGCGTATTTATCCTGCAGGTATTCATACCTGTACATCAGGTTGAACGCATATTTATTATAATAGTAGATTTCATTTCCAGGCGCTATATCTAACAGCATATAGGGAAGTGTGCCGAATGTTTTTCCGCCAAAGATGTTGTAATAGATATTCCCGAAAGGAGAGATCTTTTTATAGTGCGAAATACTACCAGATAATTTTGTATAACTATAACTGCTATTAAAGACATCTGGAATTCCTTGCGTCAGCTTGACCTCTACAATTGGATACGGGCTTCCAAGACTGATGCGGTTAAATGTGCTTTCCAGGAATTTCTCAAGAAATGCATACCGGAGGCGGACCGACATTTCGAATGTTGACAGGTCTGTTGTTTTACCATTTACAAAAAGGGATTTCGGGGGAAGGCCCAGGAGTGGATCATAAGTTTTATGACTTGCACCCAATCCAATGGAAAAGCCATTCTGCCATTCCTTGAACAGGTCGAGTTTCTTTTCATCGAGCATCATAAACTTCATGGGAATATTTGGTTTGCGAATGGCAATCGCGAATAGATTATCCTGGCTTATCTGGTCATAGTAAGTTTGTCCGTAGTCAAGATCTTTTTTATAAGATGCGGATAAAGACAAGCGGGGATTTTTATTGAAAAGGTACATTCCGTTCACCTGGTACTTCCATTCTTTGTCTCTGAATCCATAAGCAGCATAGGCATGTAAAAACAGTTTTTTATGAAAATGTTTGTTCGTTCCAAGATCAAACCTGGTACGAACTCCTTCCAGGGTATCCCATGTCACCCAATTGTACCAGGGACCGATTTCAAAATTTCCTATGTTCTTATAACCGGTCGTTAAAACATAAATCTGCTCAGTTGCTTTTTTAAATGCAGGCAGCGATAAAAGAGTGTCAATTGTTTGGTAGATGGCCTTTTCATTTTTTGTCAGTTCTTCATGCCTGACATGGATCCAGAATGAATCGGGACTATTTTTTGCTTCGGGGGGAAGTATAGTTTCTTCCAGTATCTTATTCTTTCCCAATTCAGCTACCACCGATGGATCATTAATTACAATATTCTTGTAGGTCGTCCCTTTCCGGGCAATGACTGAGAGCTTGTCTTCTCCCCTGAATGAGAGATCAGCTACGAACTTGTCTCTTGCTAGAAACCATATGGAATCATTGACAAGAGAGTATTCCTGGATCAGGCTTAGGTTGTCTACATAGTTTATGTTCGCTTCTTTCGCTAAGCGCAGATTCATTTTTTGAACAGCGAAGGTTGTATCGTGTATCCAGCAGTCTCCTTCAAAAGTATTTTCTCCTTTACGTTTAGGAGTAAACTGCAAATGGATTAAACGACGGCCATCTACGAACTGTGAATCGAGTACTTTATACCGGTAGTAAGCATCGCCGTTATCACTGATCGGACTTACAAATTGTTTGTCGAAAACCGGGATAAAGTTGCTGTAGAAATTTACATTTTGGTCCATTCCACCCAGGAACTTCGTTACACTTTCGTTATTTACGCCAATTGTCTTCGTGCCCTGGAAAACTTCACGGCGGCGGAGCGGCGATTTCTGGTAGTAATAATCGGAGATTGCCTCAGTAAGGTAAACCGGCAGAAACGGTTTCCCGTCCTCGCTTGTATCTATATTATTGAATACAAAATTGAAACGTTTGATAAATGGCAGCTTACCGAATTTGTCCTTTTTAATATTCTTCAAATCGATTTCCAGCTTATTGTACAATTCATAGGAAAAATTGTCGAAGCGATACCTGTCATTAAAAGGTTTTCTCCGTACAATTCTTCGCCACATAAGCAACCCACGGTCGATTTTTCTTTTAACCACTACTTCAGCAGCATACTTTCCCCTTTCCAATAAGATTGACAGGTCAAGCACATCGCCTTGAGCCCTTTGAAGAACAGAGTCAAGAGGCAGTATAAAATCTTTATAACCAACATATGTGACTTCGATCGTATCTGATGGCCAGTTATCAAAACGAAATGTAAAGTTTCCAGCGGAGTCGCTTAGTTTCCCGGATCCTGCTTTTTTGAAGCTGATGGAAGCGAAGGGAATGCGTTCATCACTGTGAGCGTCCTTAATAACACCTTTTATAATTTTTGTTTGTGCATCTACCAAAACCGGGTACAAGCTGAAAAGTAAAACCACACTGAGGAATAAGGGCTTGTTCACATAAGCATTCATCCTCCAAAAATACAACATACCCTTTAATAGGATTTTGTTAAAATATAAGCTAAAATGTTTGGAATTAACCACTCAGAGTATTTACTTTGTATTTCAAAGCACTTTTTTTATGAGCGATCAACAGCAATCTTTGGAAGCGATACAGGATATCAAAAAGATGATGGAGCGATCATCACGTTTTATATCCCTGAGTGGTTTAAGTGGAGTTAGTGCCGGCGTTTTTGCTTTGATAGGTGCATGGTTTGCTTATAGATCAATATCTGAGTATTATGAAAGGTATGAAAACAGAGCTGGATATGATGCAGCAGACTTCAGGCAATTAGTGTGGAATCTTGTGGGACTTGCGATGGTCGTATTAGCCGGAGCCCTGCTATCCGCTTTATTTTTTACATGGAGAAAGGCCCGGCGTAATAATCTTCCGGTATGGGATCATACATCACGTAAGCTGTTGACTAATTTGTTCATTCCAATCGTTGCAGGTGGAATTTTTGTTTTCGGATTGTTGCATTATAATGAATGGAGATTTATTGCTCCGGCGTGTTTGTTATTTTACGGACTTGCTTTGGTGAATGCTAGTAAATATACTTTATCAGAGATTCGATATGTTGGAATTATTGAAATTATTCTTGGCCTCGTAAACATGTGGTGGATCGGTTATGGACTATATTTTTGGGCTGCAGGCTTCGGGATTCTTCATATCGTGTATGGTTCCCTGATGTGGTGGAAGTATGACCGGGCCTCACAACTAGCCACTTAATTAATTGTTTGAACGGAATCTCTAATGAAAAATCCCATAGAAAATTTAAACAAGGCATTTGATAGTCGTATTCGTATGGGGGTGATGAGTACACTCATGATGAACGACCAGGTTAATTTCAACGACCTTAAGCAAATATTGGCTGTGACAGACGGCAACCTTGCTTCGCACCTGACAAATCTTGAAGAAAATGGTTTCATCAAGGTGCATAAGGGATTTATTGGAAGAAAGACGAATACCACATATTCTATTACGAAAGCCGGGGAAAAATCCTTTAAGGAACATATCGAGGCCCTGGAGGCTATCATAAAAGGCGTCAAGTAAAATTTTTTGACCTCGTACTTTGAAATACAAAGTACTTTCAATACAAAAAAAATAAAATATGTACACACAAGAATCAAATTTCTGGCAACGCAACCGGGTAACCTTCAAAGGCATATCGGTCGGTATATTAATTCTCGTATTGCTTATACCTACAGCATTTATTCAAGACTTGATCATGGAACGAAAATTTCGTCAGGCCGAGGTGGCGGAGGAAGTAAGTTCGAAATGGGCAGGATCACAAACTATATCAGGTCCTTTCCTGGTGATTCCATACATCGAGGAAGTAAAGGACAATGCAGGTAAGCTCGTAACGGTAAGGCATCTTATGTACTGCCTACCTGAGCAGTTAAATATTGCGGGTGATATCGCTCCTGAAATTAGAAGTCGAAGTATCTACAAGGTCGTGTTATATAAATCAGGCATGAGGATTCATGGAAATTTCTCGGCTGATCGATTTGCCGAGTCAGGAATTGATACGTCAAAACTATTGCTCGACGAAGCTCAGCTATGTTTTGGACTCAGCGACAATCGAGGTATTGATGATCAATTGTCAATTAACTGGAACGGCACTGAAAAATCATTTAATGCCGGAGTTCCAAAAAACGCGCTGGTTAATTCCGGCGTCAGCATTCCGGTGAGACTGCGGGCGATAGATAGAACAAAGCCATTTTCATTCAATATTGAGCTCAAGCTAAAGGGTTCGGAGTATCTATTTTTCACGCCGCTGGGAAAACAAACCGTTGTTCAGTTACAGTCAACATGGACAAATCCCTCCTTCGACGGAAGATTTTTACCTGCTGCTAAAACAGTTAACGAGAAAGGATTTACAGCAGACTGGAAAATTTTGCATTTCAATCGTGAATTTCCACAGGTATGGATAGACTCAGATGTAAACATTGCGAACTCCTCCTTTGGTCTGAATCTTTTGCAGCCAAATGATGCGTACGGAAAAAGCCTCAGGGCGGTGAAATATGCAATCCTCTTTATTGCACTCACATTTTGCCTGTATTTCTTTATAGAATTATTCCAGAAGCGTTCCGTGCATCCTATGCAGTATGTACTTGTCGGTTTTGCGCTTTGTATTTTTTATACGCTTCTTTTATCGGTTTCAGAGTACCTTAACTTTAATATTTCTTACGGGATTGCTGCTACTGCAACAGTGCTACTGATAGCATTTTATACCAAAAGCCTGTTTGCGAGATGGAGTATCGGGCTGTTGTTTGGAATTTTCCTAGGGTTACTATACAGTTTTATCTTCATATTAATTCAATTACAAGACGGGGCACTATTGTTTGGCAGCATCGGATTATTCGTTTTACTCGCGGTGGTCATGTACTATAGTCGCAAAATTGACTGGAGTTATTCATTAGTCAAGTCAAAACCCGCCCAGGTCCCTACCAACGCCTAACTTGATCTGGCGAAAAGATTAACTAACTTAAAATATATTATCATGAAAACATTCTCAAGGCAAAACCAGGTCTTTTTGATTGGAACGCTCCTGGCGCTTCCAGCCGTCTACTTCATGTTTATTAATATACTAAATGAACTGGGATACCCTTATCTGTTTGATAATAGCTGGCCAACACTTCAGAGTTGGGGAGTACAAGAATCTTTGGGCTGGAATATAAATCTCTTAATACTATTCGGCCCTGTGATCGCTCTAATTGTGAATCTGTTGGTCATTATACGCATGCACGTTGATTCTTCCGGACAAAAAATTGACCTGCATATATCTGTGATTAAACGCTGGTGGAACCTCGCAGTTGTTCTTCTCAGCGGATCTGTTCTTTTTATGCTTGCATTATACCTGTTTTTGGAAAATTATAATTGCTGGACCAGGTAAGGGTGAAGTATTAAGATTAGACGTATCAATGATAAGCTGCAAGCCAATTCTAAAAAATCTATAATTCAGAAATCTTAACCATTGGCTATGAATAAAGACACAAGATTCTCTATCCATTCACGCGCAAAAAGTTTTTTATATGCCTTTGAAGGTGTGATTCATTTTTTCAGAAAGGAACATAATGCATGGCTTCATTTGGTCGCGACTACGGCGGTCGCTATTATGGGACTCCTTCTTGGTGTCACCAGGTCAGAAGCTATTGCGTTGGTGATTGCAGTTGCGCTTGTTTGGATCTGTGAGATATTGAATACATGTGTCGAGAAGGCCATGGATATGATAACAAGTGAATACGACACAAGGGTTAAACATATTAAGGATCTGTCTGCGGCTGCTGTCCTGGTGGCAGCGGCAGCGGCTGTAATTATTGGAGTGGTAGTATTTCTTCCAAAATTTATTTACGCATGAAAAAGATGTCGGTGTTTATGAAACCCACGCCAGGTCATCTGTTTAAAACAGAATTGGAATACTGGCTTTACATTTCTATGCTGTTCAGCGTTGCTCTTGTAGTAGCGGGAAGTATTTTTAGCGGGACAATTATTCTCACTTTTTTGATATGGAATCTTTTCCTTGCGTTCATTCCATACCTGGCGTCCGGATGGATGCAACGGAATACTGATTGGAATAACAGCCGTCTGAAATTCTGTGTCGCTTTCAGCGTGTGGCTATTGTTCATTCCGAATTCATTTTATATCGTTACCGATCTTTTCCACCTGGGAACTTTTAGTATGATACCTGCGTGGTACGAGCTGGCAGTAATCTTTTCGTTTGCATGGAACGGTTTGATGCTTGGAGTTGTATCTGTGCGACAGGTTGAAAAGCTAATTAATAGGTCATCATCTCAAAGATCCAGGCTATTGTTTATTTACCCGATCATGTTTCTGAATGCTCTTGGAGTTTACATCGGAAGATATTTGCGCTTAAATAGTTGGGATATTCTAACAGATCCTTTCCAGCTTTTTAAGGACATTTCAAATCTTGCAATGCATCCTCTTCAGTACAAATATGCCTGGGCAATGATCGTATGCTTTTCATTTATTTTGACACTAATATTTTTAACGCTAATGTTTTCATCAACCGAAAGCCGGAAAGAGGAAACGCTAATTAAGAGCACAAATTAACGAATAATGGGCACGGACGAATTAACAACAGAGGCTACAAGAAAAAATGCCGGAACAATTTTCCGGCATTTAGTCCTTTTATAGGCATATAAAAATAGACGAGTAAAAACTGAGCGTTAATTCGTGCTCTCATTCGTGTTAATTCGCATCCGTAATTGCGCAAATTCGCCCTTAAAAATCTATCCCCATTGCAAAATGCCAGATTGGATTTCCTCGAAAGAAGCCTCCCATTTCCCAGCCTGCATCCAGACGAAGAAAATAGCCGAGCAACGTGCTTCTTGCACCAAATCCATAACCTCCAACAAACGGCCCAACACCGCCAGCCTTAATACGGATCAACACGTCCGCGTTTCTATAAACGTTCTCAGGTCTTGAGAGCTTATTGTAGGCGCCATTCCATGCACTGCCCAGATCGATAAATTGAACTAGCTGGAAGTTTCGCAGGAAGGCATTGTTAATAGGCTTATTGAATAATGTGCTAAATACGGGCAGGCGGAACTCACTGTTTAGTACGATTGCATTATTTCCATTGGAAACGTTTTGCCTGTAGCCGCGCATATTGACAGCCAAAGATTGATAGGCATAATCTGCGTCCAGAGGCCTTGGTTCCTGGCTGTATTTTGGAAACATCCATCCATCTACACCGCCCAGGTAATAAACGATCTTTTGATCACCCCATGAGAAATCAGCTGCGGCCCTTCCAGCCCATATAAAGTTTCTGAAGATCGGATAATAATAACGGGCATCCATTCCTGCATTGAAATTGAAACGCCCTTCCTGTGCCGCCCCATCTTCCCCTTTATTGGTTTGAATATTCACGTCTACATATAATTTATACCGTACACCGTTGAAAATATTTGTGGCTTTCTGAACAGAGTTGTCATGTACATATTCAAAACGGCTGATGGCAAAAGTTTGCTTATTCTGATCACCAAGTTTTAGAGAAGTGGTATCGAAGAGATCGCCCCGCACAACAACCTTATCAGATCTGATACCGGTTGCAATTTTCAAGCTTCTCACCTTGTCAAAGGGATATTTGATAATGAACTGGTATAAATTAGAGAACTGTTTTCCTTCAAACTGTTTGATGGCGTTGTTGTCCCGCACTCTGGCAAGTCCAATCTCTGTTTTCCGGTAGTAGATTAGTGAGTAGTCAAATTTTCTTTTTAGATAATCGACCCGGGCATACCACTCTCCCCCGCCGTCAAATAAAGATTGACTTACCGGTACAAAAACGCTCGTTCCCTGCGTACCAACGGAGGCGCCAGTTCCGGTTCCGCTAATCAGGGGAAGCCGTAAAGCTCCAGTAAACCGTATGTCTTCAAAAAGATCAAACACAGAAGCTTTCAACATTCCATTGAAACCACCGCCGCTTTGAAGAACCACCGGAAGCGAGCCACTATACGGCTCATAGCGGCTAATAAGAATATCGTTGTTAAAAGAGCCGGAGAAGTTATCAAGCGAGAATTTCAGCTTGTAGTCGAAAAGCCTGGCTTTTTTAAGTACAGTTTCTTCCTGCTGTACCACCTGCTCTGGTACTTGCTGGATCGTTGCAGCATTGGAAGAAGTGTCTTTCTCGAACTCGGTTTCAAATATAGATTTCGATGTATCAGCATTGACCTGGTTGTCGGTCTGTATGGCTTCTCCACTTGAGGTTTGTGCTTCTGCAATCTTTTTCCGCCGGAAATCAGTAGGTTTCGGGTTCACGTTTCTCCTGCGCAAAGCGTTTTCGTCAACCTTCAGCTTATACAAGAACTTCAGATTGCCTTCCCGACGAACCTCACTCACCTGTCCGTTGTCACCAGCAATTTTGGTTTCCAGCAAGCTACTCTGGTAGTTTGTAATAGGAAACACATACGCCGAATCGTTAGTTACAGAAAACGCAAAGATCGAATCTGGTTCCGCCTTGTTCCATGCTTTGAGCGCAGAATCGAGGTCTCTGTCATCAGGATTTCGTAAAAAGTCATTTCCTACAACATAGATTGTGTCTACACCCGCTCGTACAGTACTGAAAAATCCTGCATACCGGTTGGCGACACCATTTTCGTCACTGATAAATGTAAAGTGAGACACGTTGTACGGCGTGGGAAGACGGGCATCACCATACTTCATATTGCTGAGCTGCGTGATTTGCCGGAACTCACTTTTATTGTAGTTATCGGCAAGGAAGATATTGTATCGCGTTGGCGGAACGGTCGTGTCTGTTGCCTTTGCGGTTGAGTTTGGGCGGTTCGAAGCAAAGAGGATACCTGATTTATTCGGAAATGCGACAAAAGTAGGGTCAACATCGGCGTACACATCGTTCGTTACCTGTTCGAAATTGTCTTTGTCGATTTTATAAACATAAATATCCGACTGACCCTTTCTAACGGCACTGAGCAATAATGTATTTGCATCGAGCATAAACTTCATATCCTGAATCTGCTCAAAATGCGGGATTTCCTGTTTGATCGTTTTGTAACGGGCTACAACATCATATACAAACAACTTTGTCTTTCCTTTTTCCCAATAGATCACAGCCAGGCGTGTTCCCTTTCCATCCCATGCTAGAAGAGGATAATTTGGATTTGGCTCATTTTCCACTGTGCGGGTGCCGTTTTTTAAGAGCACCTTTTTGTCCGTAAGATTTTGGTATAACACAACGCAGTTCTGTCCCCTGATATACTCAACTACCGCATACGTTTGGCTTCGTGGTGCCGGGTTAGGTGTAAATCTGATGAAGTCCTTGTTTTTAGTGACTTCTTCTACGATTGAAATCGTGCCTTTCGGGAAATTGCGACGACCACGAATGTCCTTGTAGTATTTCTCTTCATTTTCGATCATGAATTCTTTCACTACTTCTTTGAATTTCTTCTTGGCTATCCTTTGCGAGGCGCTGTTTAAATTGCGGTAGACCCTTGCCAGGTAAAGAAAGTACGTGACATTTTCCTTTTTGTATTTTTCCGCGATATAGTTCCAGAATGCATGACCAGCCAGGAGTGGTTTCTCGTGGGCAAACTGGTAAAAGTTTTTATACTCGCCGGAAAGCAAGGCCGATTTCAACTGATCGTCGAGCTCAGTGCTCCATTCTTCGGCAACATACTGGACGTATCCATCTGTTAACCATTTGGGAAGGTCTAATAAGGCCTGGTTAGCGGCAAATTCGCCGAGATCATCTCCGAATAAAACATTGTCAACAAGTGTCCTTGCTATACCCTCGCGTACTTGCCTGCGAAGATGAGCATGATCACTGGTATAATAAACGATCATTTTGTTGTTTACAAGCTTCGTGATTCCACCCGTGGTCTGCCAGTCGAGATTGAGTCCTATGTTAGACTGTTCGAGTTCATTAAAATTGTTGTAGATGACTATGTTCGCTCGGCGCTGCAGGCCGTATTCGACAAATTGTTCTATTTGCGACAGTTCTCTTTCCGCAACCTGGGCGACATAGTTGGCGATCGTTTGTCCGTTTTCGTAGAAATATGTATTAAAATTAGGTGTCTGATAATACTGCCATTTAAATTTCCGGTATTGGACTCTATTTTTTCCAAACTCTACAGTATTCACTTGCGCATCGGCTCCAAGGTTAAGCAAAAGGGCCCCCAAAATCAACACAAAAAAATATTTCGACTTTGACTTAATCTGATGAAATTGCATATCCTTCCTTTATATGTTTTAAAGTTATAACAATCCGTATTATCGGGAAAATTCAATTAGGCTCAAATAGTATCCGAATATGTTGACCATAAAGCAGTTCACATTCAACCCCATCCAAGAGAATACATACGTAATATATCATGAAAAAGGCGAGTGTTGTATAGTAGATCCCGGATGCTATTTTACTAATGAACGTAATGAGCTGAAAAATTTTATCGCCAGGCATCAACTACGCCCTAAATATTTGTTAAATACCCATTGCCATCTCGACCATGTCTTTGGAAACAAATTCGTTTCTGACGAGTATGGACTAACCCTGCATTTCCACAAGAATGAGCAGTTAGTGTTTGACAACGCTCCCGCTTCGGGTCTCATGTTCGGATTGCCTTTTGATCAATACAATCGGGAGATAGAATATATTGATGAAGAGGATGTCATTAATTTAGGTGAAGATACTATTGAGATACTTTTCACCCCGGGACATTCTCCAGGCAGCGTTTCCTTTTATTGTAAGGCCCAGGAATTCGTAGTGTCCGGGGACGTCCTTTTTAACATGGGTGTGGGAAGAACGGATTTGCCGGGCGGAAATTTGAATACGCTTTTAAATAGCATCAGGACGAAGTTGTTCTTGCTCCCTTCAACTGTGAATGTGTATTCAGGTCATGGCGCGAAAACGACTATCGGCTATGAGAAGACTTATAACCCGTTTTTGACGTAATTTTTATGCAGGCCTGAAGAAGTATTTTCCGATATAGGGCAGTTTTTCAAACTCCTTGCGTTCAACTCTGATGATAAGTAATCCGAAAAGACCAAGAAGCAACAGCGATGTTCCATAATACACAAACGTATAATACGAGCTATCGGGATCCAATGGTCGGACAGAGATTTCGTGAACAATGTACATCAGTATTGAAATAACTATATACGTTAACAGCTTCTTTTTTGCATACGGAATCGGATAGTATTTCTGGCCCTGTTGATAGTTTACGACCATCATGAATGCATAACAAATTAAGGTGGCCCATGCCGCGCCAGTATAACGAAAAGGTGGGATAAGGATAATATTTAATACTACCGTGATTGCTGCACCAGCCAAAGTAATATAGGCGCCAAACATGTTTTTGTTCGTCAGCTTGTACCACACAGAGAGGTTATAATAGACGCCCAGGAATACACTGCCCAGGGCAAGTATAGGAACGATATGGATTCCTTCAGCATATGCTTTAAATTTAGACGCTATCAGTAATTGCCACAAATCCAGGAAAAGGCTTACGACTAAAAACATAAAGCAACAGGCAATCACAAAAAATTTCATTACGCGGGCATAAATTTTCCTGGCATCGTCGCGACCGGATTGGTTAAAGAAGAAAGGTTCTGCTGCCAACCTGAACACCTGTATAAAAATCGTTATGAGAACAGCCAACTTGAAATTTGCTCCGAAAATTCCCAGTTCTCTCTCTTCCTGTACAGGGTTGTCATGCAAAATTTTCCGGTAAATGAGTCTGCTCAGCATCTCGTTGATCATTCCGCCGAAACCCACAATTATGAGGGGATACGAATAGGTCATGACCTCCTTCCATATTTTTTTATCAAATACAAATCGGAAAGCAGCAAATTCCTTATAAAGCAATAACAAGGTTATTGCACTCGCAAAAAGGTTTGCAAGGATGAAGTAGCCAATTCCGATCTTAGGATTGAAAAATCCGCCAAGAAAAGAATCCGGATCTTTTTCATATGCTGGCTTTGCGACAAAGAAAAAGAAAAGCACAAGCAGAACATTTAACACGACCGAGACGGTATTTACGAAGGCATATTTCCGTGGCCTTTCCTCGAGGCGCAGTTTGGCCATCGGAAGCGTATAAAGGGTATCGAAAAATAAAATTCCAATCATCCAGGTTACATATTCTGGATGCTTGTCCAATTCGATGAAATAAGTCAAGGGATCTTTAAACAGGAACAGTAAGGCAGAAAACAATATTGTGGAAACGAGAATAGATACATTTAATGTATTGTACAGTTGCTGCCGGTTAGTTGTTTGCGCAAATCTGAAGAAACTTGTTTCTAGTCCATAAGTAAAAAGTATATTAAGAAACGGAATAACCGCATAGATCTGCGTGTAGGCGTAAGTTCCGTTCGGATCATATAACTGAAAACCTAATAGAGTGATTCCAAAATTCAGGAATCGGCTGATTATTCGGGGAGCACCATACCATAGCGTTTGACCAGCTAATTTTTTTATTCCGCTCAACTAGAAAACTGTTTGATAGGTTTCAAAATTAAGGTTATAGCTGTATATAATGTGAATCAGATCTCGATATCAATAATCTTGTTTCTCAACCTAAGTGTTTACTATATTTCAATCTGTCTATGTTGTGATTTTTTTTCACCACATAGAAACATAGGAGGCACCTTAGAAGAGAGCGATTACTGTGGTTCAGCGAATCGTTTATCTGTTATTAATGTAGAATCTGTAAGCGTGGCCAAAAATTGTGTGAGATAAAACTTTTCCGTGGCTGTCAATGGAATTCTATTTTTCAAAAGTGGGTCAAGAGAAGGGCTATCCTGTATCCCGGTGGAATAATGTTCAAGCATTTGGGTAATAGAAGTAAAACGTCCATCGTGTCCGTATGGAAAGGTTAAAAACACATTACGCAAGCTTGGCACTTTAAATTTTAGTGAATCCTCCTTCTTATTGGTTATACGCATTCTTCCATAATCTTTTAAAAAATCGTTCAATTTTAATCCGTTGTTCCGGTAGCTGAAATCAGTGAATAGCGGTTCCTGGTGACAGGATACACATTTTGCCTGGAATAATTTGTAGCCACTTTCTTCATATATGTTGAACGTTGCTTTACCCGTTTTCATCCTGTCATACTTTGAGTCCGCCGAAACAATTGACCCTACGAACTGAGTAATTGCGAGCAGCATTCGCTGGCTGTTAATAGTTTCATCCCCATAAGCCGCTTTAAAAAGTTGTCGATATTTTGCGTCGGCTTGTAGTTTGGCGATCACATTATTAATATCCTCCGCCATCTCGTTAGGCGCTGTTAGCGGCGCCAGTGGTTGAACTTCTATGTGATTAATTCCTCCATCCCAATGCATTTCTTTATGCCATATCATGTTGAATAATCCAGGTGCATTACGGGTAGTAAACTGGTTGTTGAAGCCGTGACCCAGATCGTGGTCGAATGTTGCAAATGCAGCAAATTGTTGATGACATGATGCGCAGGGAAAGTTGCCATCTTTTGATAAACGTCCGTCGTAAAAAAGTTTCTTTCCTAAATCAAACCCCTCCTGTGTAAGGGGATTCGTAGTGAACTGGTAGCTTGGCGTTGGAAAGCCTTGTGGTATTTGAAGAGAAAGCGGAGTTACCTGGTGTTGTCCAGTGTCCTTTTTTCTACATGCATTGATAGCTGTTGTTGCCAAGGCAGCAACACACAAAATTATGAATGTTGATCTGGTAGTAAATTTACTCATTAACAATTTCTACAACTGTAAACATGCCTGCGTAATTATCTGCGATCTGCGTTGCGAGCGTACCGGGTGTCATTGCCACTGGTGTTTGACTAATTCGAATAGAATTAGAATTGCTGAACCAGCGATTGATATTGGCGGATATCGTGACCGTGCTTTGGCTTCCTTGTTTTACATCCGCCAACAAGCCGGGAGGAAACTTCAAGGACACTCTTCGAAGAACGCTTTCAGCTCCTTTGAAACCACCGATATGATATTCGATAACATTGTTGGGAGTAGATGCTACCGGAGAACTGCCCTCTAGTTTAGCCATAATGTATCCAGTGCTCCATGTCCAGAACATGCCCTGTGCCGGATCAAGCGCCCCGGTTTGAGCACCACTCGTATTCCTGAGACTATCGACACCCACCACGAAGCTGATTCCATCATATGCTGAAGGAGACACATGCAGTATAACAAAAGAACCTGGCGCATCGGTGGTATTGATCAGGTAATGCTCGTTCTTATCGAGTCTTACAATACTGTTTGTTCGCGAATCACGCAATTCAACTCCATGGATATAGAATTTGAAAGTCTTTACCGTATAGTCTTCGCCGAAAGCATTTCGATTTGTCTTGCCCATGATCAGGGCCTCGGTATCAATCACCGCCTTAAATTGGACTTTTACGTCCGAATTCCCAGCCATGTTGTTATCAGCTGATGTTTCTTTTTTACATGAAAATGTTATGACAGATAAAACAATCAGTATAATTAGGGGTATGATATGCCGGGACGGGTATTTCCTCATAAAATCTCTGACTCCTTAATAAAGTTATGTTTTAAGGCGAAGACCACCATGCCCGCCGTGTTTTTAACATTCATCTTCTCTAATATCTTTATACGATAACCTTCAACAGTTCGTTTGCTGAGAAATAACTTTTCTCCTATCTCCTGGGCCGTATATTGTTGACAAATAAGCTTTATGATCTCCTTTTCCCGGTCGCTAAACACAATGGGTTCCTGCTTTTTGTACGGGTTGAACTTACTTTTTACGATCATTGAAGCGAGGCGGGCAGAAGTGCCTTTGCAATAAAATGCCTTGTCTTCATACACACTGGTTATAGCTTCAAGGATCTCATTTTTATCGGCATTTTTAAGAAGATACCCTTTTGCTCCCGATTCAAGCATCTCAACGATCAGGTTTTCTTCATCAAACATAGAAAGGGCGATGATCTTAAGATCGGGAAACTTTTGTACAAGGATGCGAGTCGCCTCTATTCCATCCATACGAGGCATTTTTATATCAGTAAGAACTACGTCTGGTTGATGTTTTTCGGTGAGTTCTATAAGTTCTTTGCCGTTTTCGGCCTGCGCTATAAGTCTGATGTCTTCCTGTTTGGAAAGCATCAGGGCCAGCCCATCGCGGAAAATTTCGTGGTCGTCAGCTATAAGGAGAGTGATGCGCGGTTTCATAAGATGAAGCACATATCAAATGTAGGCTAACTGCATGGAATTTTGATGTAACAATTGGTGCCTTTTCCCGGTTCAGACTCCAGTGATAATATACCGTTGAGAATTTCACAGCGGCTTTCAAGACTTTTTAATCCCAGGCCTCCTGATTCACTTTTGACTTTTGCAATATCGAATCCCTGACCGTCATCCTTGGTGAGGATCATGATATGTTTATTTTCTGAGCTGATGCCGATTTGTAAGCTTTTGGCGTTCGCATGTTTGATAGTGTTATGAATGATTTCCTGAATCATGCGAAAAATATGTATCTCTTTACTCTTTGGAACGACCGCCTCTTTTACTACAAACAGTTTTATTTGTAAGGATTGCTGGTTACTTACCTGCGCGATAAATTCCCTCACAGCTTCGATTAACCCTTTTCGTTCTAATGTATTTGGCAAAAGATTGTAAGATATCTGGCGCATGCTGCCAATAATCTCGTCCAGATACCTTGACGTTTTTTGAATCACCCGCTGGTCGTCAGGCTGTGTTACTTCTATACTGCTGATATTTAATTTTACAGCAGATAGTAGCGGCCCGAGGCTATCATGGAGATCCGAGGCTATCCGCTTGCGTTCATTTTCCTGTATCTGGATTTCTGCATGAATCCTGTCTTTCTGCAACCTGATATATCGCCTGTGATACCTGATGATCGTAATGATAAAATAGGCTATAATGACTCCAATCAGTAGCGCCAATACCAGAACAGCATTGTAAAATTGTTTTTCTTCTTCACCCATAACAAACATTTATACGTTAAAGCTGGTGAATAAGGCATGGATTGTTGCTATAGAATATTCTTTTGTTGCTTTCGAAAAAAAGCATCGTGAACTCCACTTACTGGTATATAATAAATTCCAACTGCATAAATCAAATTAGTGATGGTATTCACATACACATGAATATTGAAGATCTTTCGCATTAGCAAAGTTTCAGTTTTTATGTCTAGTGCTAAAAAAAGAAATACAATAATGGTGTAAATGAAAAATATTACGAGGCCAATACAGATAAAGAACAGCCCATTTTTATTGAGTGACTGGTTCTGCTCGGCCACTGTCGAGTTGATCGTGTTAATGCTCAAGATTACTATCACAAAGGAATAGGAAATTAAGAAAACCGGATTAAACGCATAGATACTGGAATGAATAAAATCCTCGAACACAAATCCGGCTAAGCTAACGACCAGAATGATGGTAAAAAGATACTTGTACTTTTTAAGTCTTCCCCAGTAGTGAAACTGAAGCAGTAGGAGCACCCACTGTATCAGATTAAATATTTTCCAATTGAGTGTTTGAATTTCTCTGGATAAATCCGCCAGGCATAATCCAACCAGCAATTCATTAAAGAGTGAAATAAAGATGAGATAAAGAAATGGCCTGAAGCTGGTGTCAGCATTCTTGTAACGCATTACGCCAGCTACTACCGGAAACAGTATCGACAGGCTAAATATGAATTTCAGGGTAGGGTTCATAGTTCAGAACTAGTCAATAATACAAGGCGGGCAGGTTTGGCCATTTTCAACAGCCTGGGCTTCTGATGGCGGAGCAGCCTGTGCACTTGGAATGCCGGGGATAGAAATAGCGTTTGTCTGGCGGCGCTCTACTAACACGTTCTGGATATCTCGTCCATTTTTATCAACAGGTAGCAGTACCATTCTCACAACCCCTGAATTATCCTTCCCATAATAAACCCTTATTCCATCGGCGCCGGCTTGGTTCAATAGAAGTATGATGGCGTCGCGGGTAAATGTTTCAGCATTAGGTAGGTTAAAATTTTTATCAAGAAAGTTTGTGTCGCCAATAAGCTTCCGCAACGTTTCCCTGGTGCTAAGAAAATTTGCCTGGTAACTCTTGGCCGTATCGATCGGGATCACAGATTGTGCTGCACGTCTTTCGTCAAACGGAATTTTTCCTCCACCATTGTTATCATTACACCCCGCCCAGATAAAAGCAATCAATAAAACAGCGAAGACTAGGAGTAAGCGTGATTGTTTCATACAGATAATTTTTTGGTTTATGAAATTTATGAGCAAAGTACCACATATTGGAAAAAAATAAGCAGGTATTACTGCTGGAAAGAATGCGTATTAGTACCTATGGCTATTCAGTAGCTGTACTCTTGTTTCCGGCAATATCAGAACAGATATTTGTGTTGTCAGCGGGATGATGAGTGATGAGTGGCGAACAAGGCTTAAACCCCTAAACTCTTTTTTAAATTGGCCATAGACCATTGACCACTCACAACTGACAACTCACTAAAAAACCTTATCACCATGCTTCCGAATCCGAACGATATGCATTCGCAAATTTCCTACGTCGAAGAGTTTTCCCTGCCTCCGTACTTTTTTGATAAACACTTCCTCGATAACGCCGATCTATGCGAACCTCATGTGAAAGCAAAATGCAGCCCAACGACGAGCTGTTCCGTGACTGCGTCGGGTTGCCCAACGAATGGCAGGAATGTTGGTGCTGTCCCTGGGCACCGGGTCATAGCCCACTGTGATCTTTCTGCGCCGTACCCTCTTTTTAAACTCAATATTTTTAATCAGCCTCCTTTGGCGGGGTAACAAAAAGCTTGTTATGATACTAGTACTTTTAATGGCGATTGGTCTGCTTATTCAACAGTGGAAATGGAATAATTACCGCACCCAAAACCTTCGCTACCGTGCGAAGAAGAGAGATGATTTTGAACATTTTATTTGACCACGGTTCTGATGTCTAAATATATTCTGGACAGTTTTTCATAGGCAGTCTTCGGTCTGGCGACTCACCCATCTTTTTTAGGAAGATGGGTTTTTTTAGCCACCATTTATTTAAACTGTAATTGCATGGAAACTATATTGTGTATAACAAACGTGCGAAATGAAATCCTGATTTTTCATTTGTTCATGATCAATCTGAATTGAAAAAGAATTTAAGTCCCAAAGGCACAAGGATGCAACAAACGAAAACTATGTAGCGCTTTCCTTGATGCCTTTGCGGCACCATGTTCATAAATTTTTTTTGCCACGATTCCACCGTCTTAGATGATTTATGGAGACAACATCCAAATCAGGAAGTCTTGCCACGAATTACAAGAATTAATTCGTGGAATTCATGGCAAATAAAACAAAAGGCATCTTCTTGCTGTACAGAATTATTACGATGTTGATTCGTGCAATGCCTGGCAAACTAATTTCAACTCTGTTGAACCGTACAGTAAATCAAAAGTCATTTGCCCGCGGCTTCTTTCTGTTCTGCTTATGTAGCGATAAGTTCTTTTTCTCTTGCAGTCTTTTTTCTTTGGCCGCTTTGGATGGTTTTGTAGCAATTCTTTTTTTTGGTTTTTTCAAACCCTCTTCCAAAAGGCGATTCATTTTAGTAATCACCTCTTTTTTGTTTTCAAGTTGTGTACGGTACACCTGGCTTCTTACCTGGATATAGCCTTCCGAATTTATTTTACCCGCCACAGTTTTTCTTAATTGTTCTTTCTGTTGTTCGGATAACAGGACTGAAGACTCAAGATGAAAATTTCCTTCTACGGCGGTTTCTACCTTGTTGACATTTTGCCCGCCAGCACCTCCGCTTCGAAACGTTTTAAAACCTATTTCTGACGAAACGTCTATCTTCATTTGTTAAAATTACAACTAAACCCGAACCAATGAGAGCTGTTATACAACGGGTATCAGAGGCGAGTGTTACAATTAATGGCCAGGTCAAATCATCTATAGGAAAAGGATTGCTGGTGTTAGCCGGGGTTGAAGATGCGGACGAGAGATCCGACATAGAATGGTTGAGCGGTAAGATTGTAAACCTGCGCATCTTCAATGATGAACATGGTGTAATGAACCTTTCCATAAAAGAAATCGGGGGGGATGTTTTGGTAGTGAGTCAATTCACCCTCCATGCATCAACGAAAAAAGGTAATCGGCCGTCCTATATCAAAGCGAGCAAACCTGATATAGCTATACCCAAATATCATCTATTGATTAATCAACTGGCGACTGACCTTGGCAAACAAATTTTTTCCGGAGAATTTGGAGCCGATATGAAGATTCGGCTACTCAACGACGGTCCGGTGACGATAGTGATAGATACAAAAATGAAGGAGTGATTACAAACTTGAAAATTTAAAGATGAGTTCTACTAGCAATATCACCATAAAGCAGGCGCAGGAAAACGTGGATGAATGGATAAAAACGGTAGGGATAAGATATTTCAGCGAGTTGACAAACATGGCCATTCTCACCGAAGAGGTGGGCGAACTCGCTCGAATTATGGCAAGAAAATTTGGGGATCAGTCTTTCAAAGAATCGGAGGAGAATGCTGATCTTGGAGATGAGATGGCTGATGTTTTATGGGTTTTAATCTGCCTCGCAAACCAGACGGGTGTTGACCTTACCGAGGCACTTCAAAAAAATTTCGAAAAGAAAAATCTTCGCGATGTTGACCGGCACCGAAATAACGAGAAACTAAGCAACAATACCTGATTGGCAACTTCGCTACTAATCCATCGCATTTGTTCCTGTCCTTTTGTTGCTTCGTAGTGTTTTTCGTGAATCCCTGACCGCAAAACCAGTGGCTTCACGAGAACACGACGGAAGACACAACGACACGAAGGGAAGAGGAACTCATACTTAAAAATCCTTCCAATCTCAAAGATGCCGTTCTTATATTTGCACGCTTATGGCAACAGATACTACCAGGTTTCAGGCAATTATTTCACATTGTAAAGAGTATGGTTTTATTTTTCCTTCCAGCGAGATCTATGATGGATTGAGCGCCGTATATGATTATGGTCAATGGGGAAGCGAGCTGAAAAAAAATATACGCGACTACTGGTGGAAAAGCATGACGCAACTGCACGAAAATATTGTGGGTATTGATGCTGCCATCTTCATGCATCCTACTACGTGGAAGGCGAGCGGACACGTTGATAATTTCAGTGATCCGATGATCGATAACAAGGATAGCCAGAAAAGATATCGTGTTGATCACCTTATTGAGGCCTTCGCAGATGATCTTGAGCAACAGGGAAAGCAAGCAGAAGCAAAAGCTGCAATCGATGAAATGGACCGATTGCTGGCAGCAAATGATTTTGAAGGATTGAAGTCCTTCATAGAAACAAACAAGATCAAATGTAGTGCGAGTGGTACCAGTAACTGGACGGATGTTCGGCAGTTTAACTTAATGTTCTCAACGCAGCTTGGAAGTGTATCGGAAGAAGCCAATGAGATATACTTGAGGCCGGAGACTGCGCAGGGCATTTTCGTAAATTTTTTAAATGTGCAGAAAACCGGCAGAATGAAAATTCCGTTTGGTATTGCACAGATTGGAAAAGCATTCAGGAACGAGATTGTGGCAAGGCAATTTATTTTCAGAATGCGTGAATTTGAGCAGATGGAAATGCAATTTTTTGTTCGGCCCGGTACTCAAAAAGAATGGTACGAGTATTGGCGCGAAGAGCGAATGAAGTGGCATTTGAGTCTTGGCATACCTGCCGAAAAGTACCATTGGCACGTTCATGCTAAGCCGGCGTTTTATGCGGATAACGCCGTAGATATAGAATATAGTTTTCCATTTGGATTTAAGGAAATTGAGGGAATACATTCCAGAACAGATTATGATTTAAGCCAACATCAAAAATTTAGCGGTAAGAAAATTCAATATTTTGATACAGAGATTAATCAGAATTATGTCCCTTATGTTATCGAAACCTCTATTGGTTTAGATCGCACAGTGTTAATGGTTCTGAGTGAAGGTTATGTAGAAGAAGATTTAAGTACACCGCAGAAAAAGGACAGCAGGGTTTTGTTGAAGTTTCCTGCCAAACTAGCGCCCATTAAACTGGCAATTTTGCCCCTTACGAAGAAAGACGGATTGCCTGAGATCGCAAGGGAGATCTTTAACCGCTGTAAAAATTACTTTAGGTGCTTTTACGAAGAGAAAGACACTATTGGAAAGCGATACCGCAGGATGGATGCGATCGGAACTCCTTTCTGCGTAACGATCGATCATCAGACAAAAGAAGACCATACTGTTACCATCCGTTATCGCGATTCGATGGAGCAGGAGCGTATTTCTATACACGATATCGGCAGTATTGTGGAAAAACAGATTTCCTGAACTATTTTTGCGACCATACATTACAGCGTCCTAACCCATATAAACGCCTATTAGTCCGGGCAATTTATTTCGAAGATTTTAGTTAAAGACTGTAGAAACTTAACAACTATGCCTGCTATTGAATTAACCGTGAACATATTTGTATTGACGGGTATCGTAATTGGATCTTTTGTTATTGGATTTTTGATCAGGGCAAATCAGATCCGATCTCTCAGAAGAAAAATTGTTGAGCTTGAAACGGAAATGCTGAACAATCATGCCGATATTCTTGAACTTCAGAGAGGTAAAGCGCTTTTAGAACAAAATCTCCAGGCGTCGAAAATCCCCGTAATTCCGCTGAACCCAACAAAAGAGGAAGGGGCAGACAAGTTTATCACTCGTAAATAGCGAATACTAATTGCCGCTAATTCGGGACGGATTAACACGAACTGGAGGTAATTGGCGCTAGTGTTACCCGTACAGTTCCTGGTGTATTGACTTACGGTCGTATCCTAATGCAAGAATTCTTTTCTTCGCCTCATCAATCATATTTTTCCAGCCACACAAGTAAAAGTGAGCCGGTTTTGCTATTGTGGCGTTCTCTTCAATGGTTTTTGTAAGATTCGCAGAGCAGATTTCCTCGTATATATTGTGAACGTACCCAGTTCTATGACTACCAGGCTCTTCCCGCGAAAATGTGGGTATATAATGAAACCCGGGAAGGTTTTTATCCAATTCCTCCAGTTCAGATTTATACAATCCGTCACTGAATTTCCTGCAACCAAATATTAAGTATATATCCTGGTGAGTAATGTTGTGATTCTTGATGTGATGGGCCATTGACCTGAATGGAGCGATTCCGGTGCCGGTACAAATGAAAAAAAGGTCTCTTTCAATGGGTTCTGGAAGAACGAAGACTCCCTGTGCACCTCTGAAAGTTAATTGGCTACCAACCGTTACCTCATTAAACAGATAGGTAGTTCCGGCCCCACCTTCTAACAAAACAATTACCAATTCAAAAACATTTGTTCCGTCGGGCCACGAAGCAATCGAGTAGCTACGCCACCGTTTATTAACTTTTTCGTGAATGGGAAGATCAAGAGTTACAAATTGCCCTGGTTTAAAATCAAAGTGTTCTGTATCATTTACCTGTATCCAAAATCGCCTCGTGGCGGAAGTTTCGTTTTCAATTCTTATAACTGTACCGGTTCGCCATGGTTGTAGCATGAAAGTCTCTTTTCTGAAAAAATGATTCAAAAATGATCACGCAATAATAAAAGAGCGATTATTATAATCGCTCTTCAATAATAGCTGGCAATCGTTATAAAATGTCGAATATAGAAATTTTATTGCAATACCATTGGGGCGATTCTTTTTATCTCTTTGATTTGAAAGTATTCGGTTCGCGATCTGTTTGTGTATTCTATAATAATTTTCGTCTCTAGTTGCATTTTCATGATTTTTTTTGGAGGATTAGTCTTCGATTCTTCCTTCAATTCAATCCTGTATACTTTATTATCTGTTTGCTTAACCAACGTGTCTGGCGTAGAACCTGGGTGTGAATGCTGAATGACAACAGGTATGTTTAGAATCTCTTCCCGGGTAATATTGTACGCCTTTCCATCCAGCCATATCCTTGTTGCCCTGAGATTGCAATCATTTTTTGTTTCCACATAAATAAAGTAAGTGTTCATCATTTTAACCGGAGCCTCTATCACCTTTCCGCTTTCATCCAGAGTAGTTCTCGGAATATTGCCA
>DAINQQ010000038.1:11094-31728 GCA_036742645.1 Flavitalea sp. | reverse complement strand
AACGTAAGCGACTAATCGCTTATCGCCACCGTTATCAGCTCTCGCGACTACCGCAACCTGTTGTACAAGGGAATGTTTCGCCAACGCTGATTCGATCTCTCCCAGTTCTATCCTGTACCCCCGAATCTTTACCTGGTGATCGATCCTTCCCAGGAAAACAATGTTGCCATCACTTAGGTAGCGTCCAAGGTCGCCAGTTTTATATAACCGTGCCCGCGGATCTTCCGAGTAAGGATTTGGAACAAAGCGTTGCTCCGTCAGATCAGCGCGATTCAAATAACCACGGGCCACCCCTGCCCCTCCAATATAAATCTCACCACAAACGCCAATAGGAACCGGTTGCGTGTGTTGATCCAGGATATACATTTGAGTATTTGCAATCGGTCTTCCGATAGGAACATCGTCACCTGAATATTCGCTGCTGCTAATCTCGTACGTACAACATCCAACTACTGTTTCGGTTGGACCATACTCATTGATTAGTCTCGTTGAGCGGGCGCGCTTCCGCCAGAGTTCTATTGTCGCTGCAGATAACGCTTCTCCACCAATAACAAAAGAATTGGTTTGTCCATCAAGTTCCTGATCCGCAAACAGGTGTCGCAATATCTCCAAATGTGCAGGAGTTATTTTAACAAGACTAAATTGCTGACGGGACAGCAACACTGCCGCCAGGGCATCTATTTCTTCCTTCTCAGGTAATAATAGCACCCTCTTGCCAGTCAAAAGTGGAGCAAAAAAACTGGTAACCGTTGCATCAAAAGCAATGGATGAATTAATCGGCGCGCCCGATCCCGTTGCAACAGCATAGTGAGTGATACACCAGCTGAGATAATTAACAACGCCACCATGTGTAATCAAAGTGCCTTTAGGCACCCCCGTGGATCCAGAAGTGTAAATTATATACGCCAGGTTCGCGGGATGAGCATCCGTTACTAAATTATTATTCGAGTATTGAACGATTTTGTCCCATTGATAGTCTAGAGAAATTACATGCAATTGACTGGCTGAAAAACTTTCTGCAAATTGCTGATCCGTGATCAATACTGATACCGCAGAATCTTTCAGCATGAAACCGATGCGTTCCTTTGGATAAGAAGGATCTATTGGAACATAAGCCCCGCCTGCCTTCAGAATTCCAATTAATGCGACCACCAATTCCTGTGAGCGACTCATACAAACGGCTACTGGCACATCGGGACCAATTCTTAGCTCTTTCAGGAAGTGTGCTAACTGATTTGCTTTTGCGTTGAGTTGATGATAAGTAAGACTTTTATTATCAGGTGTAGAAGTTAATCCCTTCATGGTGTAAAGTTCTACAGCCGTGGCATCCGGGGTTCTCCTCACCTGCTCTTCAAACAATTCATGAATACACTTTTGAGCAGGATATTCAAAACTTGTATTATTCCATTCAAAAAGAATTTTTGTTCTTTCTTCTATAGACAAAAAATCCAATCGTGATATATTCTGGTTGGAATTGGAAACAACACTTGAAAGCAGATTTGTGTAGTGACCGCATATTCGCCTGATCGTCTCTTCGTCAAACAACGCTGAATTATATTTCCATTGGGTTGTCAGGCCATCTGGCGTCTCTATAATCGCCAGATGAAGATCGGCAGCAGCAAAACTTTCAAATATTTTATCATCATGATTCTCGTTGGTTCCGATCTGAAAAATAATCTGTGAGAATGATTTGATGTCCTTGCCTTCATCAATCAAACCTGTCATTAAGCGTTCGAATAATCTGGGTTGATCGTTTTCCGCTTCCAACAAATTACTGTGAACCGTCTTTGATAACTCTGAAAAGGTTTGGTCGCCCGGGACACTTGTTCGAAGGATGATTTTGCTTATACTACTTTCAACCAGGTTGCCGGATTCATCAACCTGGCTGCTTGATTTACTTGTTAAGCAGAGCGCTAAAATGTCATCCTGATTTGTGTAACGGTATAATAGAGTTTTAAATGCCGTCAATAATATCGAAAAACCATTTGTGCTTAATGTATCAGCGAGCTCATACACGTTGCCCGGCAAAGTTTTCGGCAATAAAGATGAAAAAACGTTGTTAGAATTTGTTGAACGAAGGGACCGGGGTCGATCTACCGGTAATAGAAGTATGGGAGTTGTACCACCAAGTTTCTGCCTCCAGTATTGAAGTTTACTTTCAATATCTACTTCGGTATTACTTTCCGAATTCACTTCTGCATGCTTTCCGAACATCATAAGTAATATATAAATTCTTATTTTACTTTCCAATCGCTCCGAGCAGAGCAGCACTCAATTAATGACTAAGCTGAACATGGGGTTTTACAAAAGAAGTGGAATATTTAAATGGTTAAATGAATGACAATATAAGAATTTAATCAAATTGAAAACGAAAGCACGAATCATTTTGGTTGAAGCTCTTACATAATCGCTTCAGAAAGAACTCAGAATTTATCGATTTTTGCATCCCACACGATTATATATGTAAAATATTTACATCTTAAATCGTCTATTGTACATCTTACTGTATATTGAGCTGTGTCTATGACTGAAACACGAATCATCATAATCGGAGCCGGGGCCGCTGGACTTATGTGTGCCAGAGAACTCGCACAAGCTGGTAAAAAAATAACGATACTGGAAGCCCGTCATCGTCCGGGAGGAAGGATCCACACAATTACCGATAATCGTTTTCCCATGCCGGTAGAACTCGGAGCCGAGTTCGTGCATGGAAAAACTGTGCTTACGAAAAAACTCCTCAAGGAAGCAAGTCTTGGGTATTATGAAATGAAGAGTAACTTCTGGCGTTTTGTAAAAGGTGAATTGGTAGACCAGGATGATTTTATAGAAGATATGGATGAGGTTATTAACCAGTTAAAGAAACTTCCAACGGATATCCCGGTAGCCAGGTTCCTCGATACTCATTTTAGCTCAGAGAAACATGTTATGCTCAGAAAAACGCTGAAGAATTATGTGGAAGGATATAATGCGGCGGATTCCAACCTGGCCAGTTCATTCGCTTTACTGCAACAGTTGCTTGGAGAAGATGATAAGCAATACAGAATAAAAACGGGTTATATAGAACTGATCGATTACCTGGTCTACGGATTCCTGGCAAGCGGAGGAATGATCAATTATGAAACGGCTGCGAAGGAGATCAAGTGGAGCGAAGGAAAAGTAAAAGTGACAGATCAAACCGGGAAAATATTTACCGCCGCAAAAGCCGTCATTACGCTTCCATTGGGCATTCTACAGAATTCCTCAAAAGTTAAATTTTCGCCCGAGATCCCTGACGTTCGGAAAGCCATCAATAGTTTGGGATTTGGCACCGTAATCAAGGTCGTGCTGAATTTCAAAGAGCAGGTTTGGAGAGCAGCTACAAATATCGACTCAGTAAAAAAATCAGATCCAGGATTTATCTTTTCAGATGCGATCATTCCTACATGGTGGACACAAATTCCGGAAAAGAACGGAATGATAACGGGTTGGCTGGCCGGACCAAAAGCTGCGAGCCTTAAAGACGAATCCGATGAAAAAATATTTGGTGTTGCCCTGGAATCCCTGGCGGTTATTCTTCAAATCCCGCGCAAGACATTGCAATCAAAATTACTCGGAAGTTGCATTCATAACTGGTCGGCAGATGAATTTTCAAATGGCGCCTACTCGTATGAAACCATTCACTCAAAGAATGCTAAGACAATCATTACGACACCCGTTAAAGATACCTTGTATTTTGCTGGAGAATCTTGTTATAAAGGATCAGACAGCGGCACTGTTGAAGCGGCGCTTGTAAGCGGAGAAGAAACAGCGAAAAAAATACTGGACGGTGATCGCTCCTTGTAGATACCTCGAAATAATAAATTATTCGTTCTTTTGTAATTCGTAAAGTTTCAAAAATAGATTAGGAAAGGTAAAACAGTAAGTTATGCCAAAAACCGGTTTGCAAAATGCTAAATTGAAAAAAGTATTAATCGTTGAAGATGAAGGTGACATGTGCTTACTATTGAATATACTTTTGACTGGAAAGGAGATGGAACTGGATCATGTAAAAAATCTGTCCGCTGCCGAAGAGTATCTTCAAAATGAACAGCCCTCTGTAATCATTTTAGATAATAAACTACCGGATGGTTTTGGCCTCGATTTAATTCCGTTCCTGAAGAAGAAATATCCTTCCATCAAAATCATCATGATCTCGGGCTTTGATGCTTCGGCAAAAGATGTGGCATTGGAAAGTGGTGCAGATGTGTTTTTGGAAAAGCCATTCACCAAAGACCAGCTTTATCAATCGATCAGGACTTTATTGAATTGATAAAAAATGCGATAAGAATTTGAAGATTTGAAAATTTGAAAATTCAAATCCACACAATGATTAATCTACTATAGAATCCTTTTCAAATCTTCAAATGATCTTCAAATCTTCAAATTTTCAAATTTTGTTCGTATAAAGAACGATGAATTCCAAGTTGCAAGCCCCGCAATTCGGAAAGCCCCCTCATCCTGCCGATACAGGAATATCCGGGATTGGTGACCTTCTTCAGATCGTCCATCATTTGGTGTCCATGATCCGGGCGAAATGGAATCGGTTCATCAACCGTCTGCTGTATAGCAAGTACTTCTTTCACCACTTCGAACATATCCGTGTCACCTCTTAAATGATCAGCCTCGTAAAAATTTCCATCCTCGTCACGCTTAGTGTTTCGTAAATGAACAAAATGTAAGCGGCTCCCGATGCTTTTCACGATCTCCACTAGATTGTTATGCTTTCCAGCCCCGAGGGAACCGGTACAAAAACAAATCCCGTTACTTTTATTCGGAACAGATGACAGAATGTAATTTATATCGTCTGCAGTACTCACTATCCTGGGTAGTCCAAGAATATCAAAAGGGGGATCGTCCGGATGAATGGCGAGCCGAATGCCAAGCTCATCAGCATGAGGAGAAATTTGAGCCAGGAAAAACCGAAGACTTTCCCGTAAGGCATCCTGATCAATATTCTTATACTCGTCTAACTTATCACGCATTTGAGCAACCGTCTGCTTTTTTTCGCCGGGAATACCGAACATAACGATCTCCCGTAACTGCTCTAGTTGAGCAGGTGAATATATGCTGTGCCTGCTTTCTGCTTCTTTTACAATTTTATCAGGATAGCTATCAGCTGCATTTTTTCTCTTCAGTATATAAATATCAAAGACAGCGAGATCATACCAATTGAAGTATAAGGCTTTCGATCCGTCCTCCATCTCATAGTCGAGATTTGTCCTGGTCCAGTCATTGACTGGCATAAAGTTGTAAGTGACAATTCTGATATCAGAGGCAGCGAGATTAGAAAGTGTCTGCTTGTACTTTGCTATATACTCGCGGTAGTTGCCAGTTTGGGTTTTTATGGACTCATGCACAGTAACACTTTCAACCACGTCCCATGTCAGCCCTGAAGCTTCAATGATTTCTTTTCTCTTGTTGATTTCGTGAACTGGCCAAACATCTCCGGCTGGAATGTGATGGAGTGCTGTAACAATTCCAGAGGCGCCGGTTTGTGAAATAAATTGCAGGTTTACAGGATCGTCAGGTCCGAACCATCTCCAGGTTTCTTTTAACAGCATAGAATTTTTTGACATTGCTTAGATATCAAACACCCGAAAAAATATTGAAGCCTCCATCAACACAAATTACTTCACCGCTTACAAAAGCCGATGCATCACTGAGTAACCAGACAAGTACACCTATTAACTCATCAGGCTCTCCAAATCTTTTGAATGGAGTATTCCTGATCACTGCCTCTCCCCGACTTGTATAAGTTCCGTCCGGGTTTGTCAGAAGGTGGCGATTTTGATGAGTAATAAAGAAACCCGGAGCAATGGCATTCACTCTTATTTTGGTGCCATAACGATTGGCTGTTTCTACGCACATCCACCGGGTATAATTATCAATAGCCGCCTTAGCCATCGAATAGCCCAGCACTCTTGTGATGGCAGATTGCGCAGCCATTGACGAAATATTCACAATGCTTCCTCCAGATTTTTCTAATGTCTTTCCAAAAACCGTCACTGGCAAAATTGTTCCAAACAGGTTCAGGTCAAATGCTTTTTTTAATCCATCGACGTCGATGTCAAAAACATCACTATCCGGACCAACAACAGCTTGCGGAACATTGCCGCCCGCAGCATTAACTAATCCATCGATCTTATTCCATTTTTTTAAGATTGTTTCCCTCGCTGCGATAAGGTCATCTTTGGAGAGAACATCGGCCTTAACAAAAACAGCTTCGGTGCCATCCTTATCCAATTGACTCACGCGATCGCTACCGATCTGCTCGTTACGGCCAATCAAAGCAACCTTTCCACCCATATCTGCAACACCCTGTACAAAAGATTCGCCGAGTACACCAGTGGCGCCGGTAATAACAATGACTTTGTCTCGTAAGCTAAATAGCTGATTTGATTTGTGCATGTGATGCGTTAATAAAATTGAATATAAATATTAAAGCGTAAGAGTCACTACAACGTTTGAGACCAATTGTTGTCGCGACACAGAACAGTAATGTTGGAAAAAAAAATTTCGATCAAAAATATAATTTTCTGCAAACGATTGCAAAAAATACTATTTTTATCCCGCGACTGAATAATGTTGATTGCTGTAATTGCCAAATGGATTACGATTCTGGGTAAACCAAATTATAACTGCAAGTGCGGCCATCGCTATTATATACGTTCCCAAACATCTTCTACAACAAATCGAAATTAATGACTTCTTTACTTTGTCCGGCGCAACAGGTTAAGTGCGTTATTGCTTTAGCCTTCGTTGCACTTATTATTAATTGCAGCGCACCGGGTGCGGCAGCCCAAATGCCCAACCTGAAAAATATAAAAGTGCTTGTATACACAAAAAATGGAAAGGGATATGTGCATGATAACATTCCTTACGCGGTGAAATGCATTCAGAAACTAGGTCTTGAACACGGATTTAAAGTTGATGTTTCGGATACTCCGATTGTATTTACTGAAAGTAATTTAAAGCAATACACTTTGCTTCTATTTCCAAGTACGAATAATGATGTATTCGACACAGACGAACAAAGGCTTGTATTTCGCAGATATATTGAATCCGGTGGTGGTTTTGTCGGATTGCATTCAGTGACTGGTACTGAAAGAAACTGGAAATGGTTTAAGATGATGGTTGGAGGAAGTTTTTCCTGGCATGCGAAAAACCAAAGGTTCCAGGTAAAAGTAATTGACGCCAGCCACCCTACCGTACAGGGACTTCCGAAGGTCTGGGAAAAAAAAGATGAATGTTATTTCGCAAAAGAACTATATCCCGGCACGCAAGTCGTGATGGCGCATGATGTTACGAGCCTTGATTGGAATACCCCCGACTCGACCAAAATCAGGCAATTTTCCGCGCCATTTTCGGAGTTGTATCCCGCTGTTTGGCACCAACAATTTGACGGAGGAAATATATGGATTACAGCTCTTGGTCACGATAAAGAAAACTATGAAGATCCGGTGTATATCAAACATATTTTCCAGGGTATAACCTTTATCGCCGGCCAGGCAAAAAAACTTGATCCGTCGAAAGCTTATGCGGATTCGAGAGATACGCCCGTGCGCTTTTAAAAGGTAAGTTCGCCAAATAAACGCAGTCGGTCGACGGTCGACTAATAACAAATAAATTATCACTTTTCACATCTTGCCATATGATGTCGAACGAAAAAAAACATTCCAGCCGCCGCAACTTTGTAAAAAATGCAATCAAAGGGACTGTAGCGGCAACGATTCCAATCTCAGGTTTTCCTACGATAGTCCCCTCATCTGTATTGGGTAAGAATGCTCCGAGTAACCAGATCAATGTCGGCGCTATTGGTAATGGCCGTATCTCCCGTGATCATGATATGCCAGGAGTCCTTAAAACAGATCATGGACGCATTGTTGCGGTTTGTGACCTTGATAAAAAACGTGTGCACGCTGCGAAAACGCTTGTGAACGATTACTACACAAAAAAAACAGGTAAAGCTTACGACGGTGTAAAAACGTACGACGATTACCGTGAGTTACTAAACAACAAAGATATTGATGCTGTTCTTATAAGCACGCCCGATCACTGGCATGTAATTCCAGCTATCAATGCTGTTAGGGCTGGCAAGGATGTTTATATGCAAAAGCCTGCTTCCCTCACAATATCAGAGGGAAGAATGTTAAGCAATGAAGTGCACAAAAACGGCCGCATACTTCAGATTGGCAGCCAGCAAAGATCAATGCCGCAATTTAAGAGAGCATGCGAGCTGGTACGGAATGGACGAATCGGAAAGTTACAGACCATTATTATTGGTCTTCCAATCGACGACCCGAAACAAAGCACAGTGGAACCTGTTATGGCTGTTCCGTCAAATTTAAATTACGATATGTGGCTGGGACCCACGCCTTACGCAGAGTATACGGAGAAACGCGTACATCCGCAGGAAGGATACGGAAGGCCCGGGTGGTTGCGCGTTGAACAATTTGGCGCTGGCATGATCACAGGATGGGGAGCACACCATTTTGATATTGCGAACTGGGGAATGGGAACCGAATATACAGGACCGGTAGAGATTACCTGCAAAGCAGAGTTTCCTCCCGCCGGTAATCTATGGGACGTTCACGGCCCGTTCAAATCTGAAATGTTATTTGAAAATGGCGTGAAAGTTTTTGCAAGCGATGCCAACCCGAACGGCGTGAAATTTATCGGTTCTGAAGGTTGGATATTTGTCACACGCGGAAATTATACAGCATCAGCGAGTGATCCCGTTTCGCAAAGTAAGAGCAGCAAAGCTCTCGATGCAAGTGATCCAAAAATTCTCGGTTCACAAATCGGCGCTGACGGAATTCACCTATATGAAAGTAAGGATCATCACAGCAACTGGCTCGATTCCGTTATCAGCCGACAGTCGCCTATAACACCAATTGAAGTAGGACATCGTGCCTGTACCGTTTGCCTGTTAAATCATGCATCAATGAAACTCAATAGAAAGTTGCATTGGGATCCGATCAAAGAAAGATTCAAAAATGACGATGAGGCCAACGGGATGTTGTCAAGAATCAATCGCTGGCCGTATGTTATTAATGCGTGAGGGGTTGAGAGTGAGTTTAAAGTTTAAGGTTTAAAAGTTGTAAATGAAAGTGTAACAGTAATTAGGATTCACAACCTCAAACATCAAAACTCCCAGTATAAAATTCAACCTGAAACTTTAAAGTATAGACTTCAACCGATACAACTTAAAGAAATGAAACTTTGCTCATTTCCAGTATTAATCGCCGTGTTCATGATATCCTGTCAATCCCCATCGAGTGATGAAGCCAAGGTTGACAGCAGTAAAGTACGACTGATCACCTTAGATCCGGGTCACTTTCATGCTGCTCTTGTGCAAAAGTCAATGTATCCGAACGTTGATTCGAATGTCTTTGTCTACGCACCGGCCGGGCCCGATCTTCAACTCCATCTTGATAGAATTAATGCCTATAACAGCCGGGCCGAAAATCCAACTAGCTGGAAAGAAGAGGTGTATACGGGTCCCGATTTTTTTGAAAAAATGCTGCAGGAAAAAAAGGGAAACATTGTTGTGCTTGCGGGAAACAATCAGAAAAAAACTGAATATATTAAAAAGTGTATTGACGAGGGATTGCATGTTCTTGCAGACAAACCAATGGTGATCGATCAGAAAAATTTTGAATTATTGAAGAATGCCTTCACAACGGCTGCATCAAAGAATCTTTTGCTGTACGATATTATGACGGAGCGCTACGAAATTACCAACGCCCTGCAGCGTGAATTCTCCATGTTGCCAGAGATTTTTGGACAACTTCAAAAAGGCACAACGGACAAGCCCGCAGTAACCAAAGAAAGCGTTCATCACTTTTTCAAATATGTTTCGGGTAATGTATTAACACGGCCAGCATGGTTCATGGACATATCCCAGCAGGGAGAGGGCCTCGTAGACGTTACCACCCACCTGGTTGACCTTGTTCAATGGGCTTCTTTCCCAGATCAGAAAATCGATTACCAGGCCGACGTAAAATTATTGTCTGCTCGCCGGTGGAGCACTGATATGACATTGAGCCAGTTTAATAAAATAACGAAGTTGAATGGCTTTCCCTCTTACCTGCAGAAAGACATTGTCAAGGATACTGTTCTTAAAGTGTTTTCAAATGGAGAAATAAATTACGAGTTAAAGGGTATTCATTCAAAGGTTTCCGTGATATGGAATTACGAAGCACCTGAAGGAGCCGGCGACACGCACAATTCAACGATGCGAGGTACTCTTGCGAATCTTGTCATCAGGCAGGGAAGTAAAGACAAGAGACCGGTGCTAGTTATCGAACCCGCAAAAGCAATTGATTCAGAGTACGAAGCTGCAGTTCAGGAAAAATTAAAAGTTGTACAGGCAAAGTATCCGGGAATTAGTCTGAAGAAAGTATCAAACTCGTGGGAAGTGGTTATTCCCGAAAAATATAATGAAGGACATGAGGCGCATTTTGCGCGTGTCACTGAAAAGTTTCTTGAGTTTTTGGAAAACGGAAAGTTACCCGATTGGGAAGTGCCTAATATGATCGCGAAATATTACATAACAACCGGCGCATTGGAACTTGCCCAATCAAAGAGATGAGTCGGTCAGGAGTCGGAGTCGGGAGTTGGGAATTGTAGTGGTGAACGTTGATCAGTAATCACCATAAGTCCCCTACTCCAGACTGCAGACCCCTGACTCCCGACAGGTTCGCTCCGAATTGTACATTATGAAAAAGCAAGCAGAAAATACGATCAAAGATATCGCCCAAAAACTTGGGCTTTCTCCATCCACGGTATCCCGGGGTTTGAACGATCATCCGCATATCAATGAGAAAACGAAAAAAAAAATCCGGGACACCGCGGTAAAACTGGGTTACAAGCACAATGCAATAGCCGCGAGCCTCAGAAACAATCGATCAAACACAATTGGACTAATTGTTCCGAAGATTTCAATGTTCTATCAATCGGCGGTACTCACAGCCATTCAAAATAAACTGCATGAATACAAGTACAACCTGATCGTTTGTCAGTCGAACGAATCTGTGGAGATTGAGCGCGAACTGGTGAACGCGCTGTATGCGTCCAGAGTGGAAGGCCTGATTGTTTCGGCAACGTTGCATACGGTTGATTTTTCTCATTTTGATGTGTTTTCGAAAAGCAATTGTCCTCTCGTTTTTTTTGACCGTATACCAACGGCATATCCTGCAAATAAGATAGAGGGAGATGAATATAATGGTGGATACCTTGCTACCAGGCACTTGCTCGAACTGGGTTGCCGAAGAATCGCTCATATTGGAGGATCTCTCACCTGCAATCTTTATCGCGGACGTTACGCCGGGTATAAGGATGCTTTAAAGGAATACAGGATTGGTGTGGATGACGAAATCGTTTTCTTTCATGACCTCACAGAGGAGAATGGATTAAAAACAGCTGAAAAACTTTTTAGCCAAAAAACTTTTCCGGATGCCGTGTTTGCTTGTAACGACACTACCGCGGTTGCAGTCATTCAATATGCGAAATCGCTCGGCATCGACATACCATCGAAGTTGAAGGTCATTGGATATTCCAACGGGCCTTTGTCGCAGATTGTGGATCCTGCCCTAACATCTGTTGAACAACATACCAATAAGGTGGGAATTGAAGCCGCTACGATGATGATGAATTTGATTGGTAATAAAACACGCAAAACAACGCGTTTCAAGAAGATTACAATACCGATAGATCTTATTAAACGAAATTCTACCGTGGGTCAGCAAAAAAATTTATCTGTAAACCAAATTCAACGCAGCGAATTGAAAATCTTGCCTGTCACAGATAGGAAATTAAATGTTAAAAAAAACTTAATGCATTAAGTTTTTTTATAAATTTATCGATTAACTGCCCGGCCAACCAAACCCGAACGACGAACCAAAACTCTAAAATCTTCTCTCCTTTCAATTGTTCTTAACCGTTCACCAAAAACTTGCTGTATGCTTTTACACTTAAAAATTCTGTTCAGGTTCTCATTCTGCAATCGATTGCATCTTGTTGCACTCGCTTTAGTAATCCCGCTGTTTTCACTGGCGCAGGAGCAAACGATCTCTGGCCAGGTAAAGGGCAAAAACAACGCACCTTTGGAAGGGGTAACTGTTGTTCTTAAAGGGACAACAAGAGGCACTTCCACATCGTCGGAAGGAAGGTTCACAATTGAAAAAGTTCCTGCAAATGGTGTCTTAATCTTTAGTTATACCGGATTTGCTTCGCAGGAAATATCAGTGCGCGGAAATACTTCAATTGACGTAACGATGGAAGATCAAACAGCCAGCCTGAATGAAGTGGTTGTTGTGGGATATGGAACTCAAAAGAAAAAAGACCTTACCGGAGCAATTGGTTCTGTAAAAGCCACCAAGCTGGAAAACGAGAATCCCGGTACCGTACAGGACATCCTAAGAGGAAATGTCCCGGGCTTGAACATTTCACAGATAAACGCCGCTTCCGCCAAGGGAGGTGGTGACCTTCTATTAAGAGGTAAGTCATCTATCAGGGCAGGTACATCTCCGCTAATTGTATTAGATGGTGTAATCTACCCTGGAGATCTTAGTGATGTCAATCCTAACGACATTGCGACGGTGGATGTGCTCAAAGATGCAAGTTCTGCCGCCGTATTTGGTGCGAAATCAGCCAGCGGAGTGATTTTGATAACAACGAAAAAAGGAACAGGTCGTAAGCCAACGATCACAGTGAACTCGAACTTTGGCGTTGCAACATTGGCACAAAATGAAGAACTATATGATGGCCCTGGCTTTGTGAACTGGAGAAGTGATGTTCAAAAGAGCCGGAATGTTTCCTCAACCAAATTGTACATATTCGACAACCCCGACAATCTTCCGCCAGGTGTTACCTTGCCGCAATGGATGGATGGCCGCACGGGTGATCCAACTGAGATATGGCTTGATCGTCTTGGCTTGAGACCCATCGAGATCAAAAACTACAAAGCAGGGAAAACCATTGACTGGTATGATAAAATGTTCCAAACCGGCCTTCGTCATGATCATACGGTGAGCTTATCAGGAAAGAAAGATGAAGTGTCATATTATATGTCCTTAGGCTACATGAACAATGAGGGAGTAATTGTCGGCGACGAATTTAAAACGATAAGAGGAAGGCTTAATCTTGAGGGACGCGTTGCGAAATTTTTCACAGCAGGTATCAATCTTCAATTTGCTGATCGTGACGAAAGCCAGGTTCCTGTAAACTGGGGGCAAATGGTGAACGCATCGCCTTATGGCGAAATTTATACCGATGATGGACTGCTTCTGCGGGATAGCCCCAACGACGATATCGGAAACAATACGAATCCATTCATGGATAACACGTATACAAACAGGCTTCAAAAATATAACACGTTATTTTCCACTATCTATGCGAAAGGGTCACTGCCTCTTGGATTTTCATACCAGGTGAATTTTACTCCAAGCTTCGAGTTTTACCGGTATTTCAATGGCATATCAGCTCAACACTTAACCTATAGGGTTAGAAAAGGCGTCGCCACCCGTACAACAAAAACTACCTACAACTGGCAGGTGGATAATCTGTTGAAGTGGGAAAGAGCATTCGGACAACATCAGTTCGATGTTACGGTATTATATAACGTCGAAAAGTACCAATCCTGGAGAGAGCAAATGGATAATGAAGGATTCGATCCAAGTGATGTGTTAAGCTGGCACAATATCGGAGCGGGTATTAAACCTATCGTTAGTAGCGAGGATGAAATAAGCACAGGCAACGCACTGATGGGTAGACTCAACTATACATTCAAAGACCGTTACATGTTAACTGCATCTTTCAGGAGAGATGGATATTCTGCGTTTGGACAGCAAAATCCCTATGCGGACTTTCCAGCCCTTGCTGTAGGATGGGTGTTTACGGAAGAAAGCTTTCTTGAATCGGTATCATGGCTGGATCATGGCAAACTAAGAGTTTCTTATGGGCTGAACGGAAATCGCGATATCCCACGTTACCAGGCTCTCTCTGATTTGTCAACCGGAAAATATCAGTACATATCACCTTCCGGTGCGATAATTCCCGTTTCGCAACTATATGTAAATCGCATGTCAAATCCGGACTTGAAGTGGGAAAGAACAGCTTCGTTCAACATCGGTTTGGATTTTGCAATTTTGAGAAACCGAATTAGCGCATCAATTGATGTATACAAAAAAGCAACTGAGGATTTGCTGATACAACGTTTACTTCCCAATACAACTGGCTTTGATAATGTGATTGCCAACCTGGGCGAAGTACAGAATAAAGGATTTGAAATTAGCCTCAACACGGAGAATATCACTAATCCGAATTTCTCGTGGAGAACAAATATAGGCTTCTGGGTAAACAGGAATGAGATTAAACATTTGTATGGACCAGTTAATCTCCTGGATGCACAGGGCAAAGTAATAGGCCAGGTTGAAAAAGACGATATCCCTAACCGCTGGTTCATCGGCCATGACCTGGACGAAGTATGGGATCAGAAAGTGTTGGGAGTATGGCAGCAGGCGGAAAAAGCCGAAGCAGCCAAATACGGCCTCGCACCTGGTGATTTCAAAGTCGAAGATGTGAATGCCGATGGTACATATTCCGATGCTGACAGGCAGTTCCTTGGCTTTAGGTCTCCACGTTACCAATGGACATTCAGAAATGACTTTATAATTTATAAAAATATCGATTTCTCCTTCCAATTGTATTCGAGCTGGGGCCAGTTGAATGACTATAACCAGGCAAAAAACAATAGTGGTTTCCAGGATCGCCAGAACTCCTATAAGTTCCCTTACTGGAAGGAAGCTACTCCAACTACCGACTATGCAAGGTTGTACTCGAGTAATGGAAGTGCCACCTATAGTGTTTATAGGAAAACGTCATTCATTCGGCTGAATACCGTTGCACTGGGTTACACATTCAATAAGAAATTACTGCAGCGTGCCAGCATTGAAACAATGAAAATATACGCGAACGTTTCAAATCCTTTTATGTATTCTCCCGATTGGACTTATTGGGACGCCGAATACAGGAACAGAGCCAGTGATGGCGTGATTTCAACAGCGATTGCCCCAACTGTCTATACCATTGGATTAAATGTTACTTTCTAACTTCCAAAACTTGCACATGAAAAATAGATTTAATAAATCAATACTTATTCTCTCCCTCGCTGGAGTAATTTCGGGTGTCTCGAGTTGTAAAAAAAGTTACCTGGAGCCCCAACCACTTTCTTTCTATTCACCGGAGAATGCATACATCGATGCTGCCGGAATGCGGGCAGCACTCGTTGCCTGTGCCAGAAATGCGCGAATAGAATATTATGGCGACAATCCGCCAATACTTACTGAAATGGTGTTTTCTGAAGTTACAGCTGAAGGAACAACAGACAAGTCGGGTCCTGCACAAGATTTGAATCTTTTGATAACTCCTGATGCGGCCACCAGATATGACGATGCGGACCATGCCAGGTTGCAATATTACTGGCGTGAAGGTTATAAAGGTATTAAGTATGCGAATACAGTCATCACCCGTATTGATGATGCTAAGTATAGTTCAGAAGCGGAACGAAATGCAATTCTTGGCTCAGCCTATTTTCACCGTGCGCTTCGATATTACAGACTTGTTCATCAGTTTGGAGATGTACCGGCAGTTATGGTGGAACTTAATTTTCCTAAACTTGACTTCTTTTCTACAAAACGCGAGGTGATCCTCGAAAGAATGAAGCAGGACCTTGAATTTGCACAACAATGGGTAACTGATGGTGTTAACAGAGGAGAAGTAACTAAGGGAGCAGTGAGTCATTTGTTAACAAAAGTAAATCTGGCGTTGGGCAAATTTGATGATGCGATCGCTTCCGCGTCAAACGTTATCAATGGAGGTGTTTATAGCTTAATGAGAAATCCTTTTGGCGCAACAAAAAAGAACGTCATATGGGATCTTCACAGGCCTGAAAATAAATCTTTGGGTGAGAATAAGGAAGGCCTCTTTATGCTGATTGACAGATTTGGGGATGGACAGTTTGATGGTGGAATAAGAATCATGAGACAGGCAGTTCCTTACTTTGGAACAAATATCACTACGCCTTCCGGCAAAAAAGGAACTAACGATGCAGCTTCTTCTACGGCGATCACCGGTTTTGTAAGTCAGTCGAATCTTTATGGAAGAGGAATTGGAAGAGCCCGTCCCACAAATTATAGCCAATACGACATCTGGACTGATCCAAATGATTTGAGACATGCACCAGGAAACTGGATGAATATGGAGGATCTTGTATATAATGAGCCCGGGTTGAAAACAACAAACGATCCCTGGTATCTTAAAAACCTGCAACTGCGCAATGCCACGGGAGGCATACTTTGTGTAGATACAATTCGCAGTTGGTTTGGCTGGCCGCAATACAAAATGTTCATTCCAGACGCGGAGAACACTCCAATGCAAGGTGGCCACACTGACTGGTATGTATTCAGGTTGGCTGAAACTTACCTGCTCCGAGCCGAGGCGTATTTCTGGAAAGGTGATCTGGCAAATGCTGCGGCCGATATCAACCAGGTGAGAAGCCGCGCACAAGCAGCGTCTATAGCAGCTGGTGCAGTTAATATGGGAATGATACTTGATGAAAGGGCAAGAGAATTATATTTTGAGGAGCCTCGTAAAACTGAACTTACCCGTATCTCTTACATATTTGCAAAGACAGGTAAGGCAGCTGAAAACGGAAAGACCTATTCCTTAAACAACTTCTCGGATGTGAATTATTTTTACGACAGAGTAAAAGCGAAAAATAACTTCTATGCAACTGGCATCCGCACAATTCACAACGATCAGTACACCATTAGCCCATATCATGTTCTGTGGCCGGTACCATCAAATGCAATCCAGGCCAACAGTAACGGAACGATTAACCAGAACAAGGGATATATAGGATTTGAAGGAAATGTGCCACCGCTGGACAAAATTCCTGATTAGATTAAGCAAAGAAAAACCTGCAAGGCCGGTCCAAGTGACCGGCTTTTTTATGAGGCTGTCTTAAAAATTCTTGCCACGGATTACACGGATTGCCACGGGTTTAATCCGTGCAGTCCGTGTCAAGAACCTTTAAGACAGACTTTTTTTACATTATTACTTAAAACGAAACCGTAAATTTCAAGTCAACTGAAATCAAAACGCCATGCCATTCACCCGTCGCAAGTTTATAACGAACGCCTCAAAAATAGCTGCAGCTTCAGGTATTGCAGGCTTAACGACATCGTCACTTTTAGCAAACGCGGAAAAGAACAAATCTTCAGCAGCTGACAAAATAGCTATTGCATTAATCGGTTGCCGGAATATGGGATTTGGAGATCTTCAAAACGCGCTTAAGGTCTCAGGCGTAGAATGTGCAGCGATTTGTGATGTAGACGATGAAGTGTTAAAGAGCCGCAGCGCAGACCTTGCTAAGATCCAGGGCAAGGCTCCAATCCATTATAAAGATTTCAGAAAATTGCTGGAGAATAAAGATATCCAGGCTGTAATTATCGGCACTCCCGATCACTGGCATTGCCTTCCATTTGTCGCAGCATGCGAAGCAGGGAAAGATATATATGTTGAGAAACCATTGGCGAATAGCATGGCAGAATGTGACCTGATGGTTAGCGCCGCTAGAAAATACAAACGTGTTGTACAGGTTGGACAACAACAACGAAGTGGCGCGCATTGGAAACAAGCGATGGATTTTATGAATGCTGGCAACATTGGTCAATTAAGAAAAGTAAATATCTGGTCTAATTTTAATTATGGTGTCGGCCAACCGAAAGTCAGCGACGAAGCACCGCCTCCAGGAGTTGATTTCGACATGTGGCTGGGCCCCGCGCCATTACGAACCTTTAATAAAAATCGTTTTCATGGTTCGTGGAGAATGTTCTGGGATTACGGCGGTGGATTGATGACTGACTGGGGCGTTCATTTAATTGATATGGCTTTATGGGTGAAGAACATTACGGACCTGCCGATATCTGTTTCAGCAACTGGTGGAAATTTTTCTTATCTCGACAGAGCACACGAGACGTTTGACACGATGAGCGTGGGCTTCCAGTTAAAGGACTATACAATCAACTGGGAGCATACAGCAGGAGTTCAATCGGGTCCTTACGGCCGCGCTTATGGATTGGCGTTTGTAGGCAACGATGCAACACTTGTTATTGACAGAGATGGGTGGGAGCTCTTTCCAGAAATGGAGAATGGAAAATACAAAGTTCCTGCCATACCCAAACAAAGCGGCCGCGATTCACATGAACCGCATATGAAGAACTTTATTGAGTGCATTAAAACCCGCAAGGATCCTGTTTGCAATATTGAAAATGGAAGACTTGTTGCCGTTTACGCTCATATGGCAAATATCGCCTTGCGTACAAACTCAAGATTAGAATGGAATCATGCTACAAAAAATTTTGGTAATAACCAGGCGGCAAATGCATTGATAGCTCCGACTTATCGTAAACCATGGGTACTGCCCAAAATGTAGTTGAGATACATGATCTTTTTCGTGTATTGTGCCTCGTGGCTATTCACTTGCACAACCAAGAGGGCCACCAAAACACAAAGGCACAAAAAAGACACACTTTAACGTTCAACTTTGAAGACTTTAAACAGGTAAAGAAAACCCGGAACCACAAGAACAAGACCAACAACCAATGCAATCAGCAATTGCTGCATTGTAGCATCCGGCGCCTGGGTGTTGAAAAAAGTATAATGTTCTCCTCCCCTAACCTGTATTAACACTGGATATTGTATATAAAACCAGCCGACAAGAATGGCTGTTACCTGTATTCCAACAGCCACTCGCAGATATAATGTTCTATTCGTTTTTCTGTTCAGGAAAAGCCATATGACGGGGCATAAAAGAGTTGCTAGCAGAAGCATTAACACGCTCACGTGAGAGTTCGAAAATTCTTTAAACAACTGATGACCTTCTGTCTCTGCCCCCAAAAAAACCAGCAATCCGAAAATCATTGTAAATACCATTAATTGTCTTGAAAACATCGCATAGCTTCTTCGTTCACGGTCATTCTTTGTTTCTCCCACCAGGAATACCCCGGATATGTAGCCGAACAATGTAACCGCGAACACTCCCATTACGCAACAAAATAAATTTAACCACGGTGAAACAAACATTTCGTAAAAACCAACAGATTGGTCAAAGGTGATCCTGCCAAGAATCATCGCACCAAGAGTAACGCCAAGGAAAAATGGTGTGATAAAACTCGAAACCTTGAACAGTAATGTGTAATACTTATGCGTGTGATCCTGCTTCACATCGTAGTGCCGGAATGTAAATGCCGTCCCCCGAAAAATAATTCCGAGCAATACCAGCATCAAAGGAATATGCAACACAAGCGATAATGATGCGTAGACAGTTGGGAAACCGGTAAACAATATCACAACAGCAAGGATCAACCATACATGGTTGGCTTCCCATACAGGAGCAATCGCTTTCGAGATCGTATGTTTCCCTTTCTCTCCTGCAAAAGTTTCTATAATTCCCGCTCCAAAATCAGCTCCTCCCAATATTGTATACAATACAAAAGAAGCACCTAAAATGATAATAATAAGCGTTAGCATTTATTCCGTTTTTGCGCTGGGATAAAACTGTCCGATGGTTTTGATCTGTCTTCGCATTAGCCATATTATAATCAGTGATAGCGAAATATAAACAACAGTAATTGCATAAAAAGAATATTGAAGACCGGGCATTGTGGACACAGCATCCTTTGTACGCATTACATTATAGATAATCCATGGTTGACGGCCCACTTCAGTTACAGTCCATCCAGCCTCCACAGCGATAAAACCAACCGGAGTGAGAAAAGCCGTAAAATATAACCACCACTTACGTGCTAACAGCTGCTGCCATCTCCATGTAAATAATAAAAATAACAACGCAGCGAGAGCCATCAAAAATCCGGCTCCTACCATGACCTGGAAAGCAATATGCGTAATCAGCACCGGCGGTCGGTCTTCTTTTGGAAATTGATCAAGTCCTTTTACTTCGGCGTTAAAGTCGCCATGAGCGAGGAAACTTAAGAAGCCAGGAATATGAATCGCGTAATCAACTCTTTCTTCTTTGTCATTTGGAATGCCGCCAATAACAAGGGAAGCAGGCTTACTCGTCTTATAAAGGGCTTCGAGCGCTGCTAGCTTTGCAGGTTGCCTTTTCGCAACACCTTTGGCAGAAAAATCACCACTGATCGGTTGGAGCAATGCGGCTACGGATGCGAAGATTAGGGCGATCCGAAATGCACGGGCATGAAAAACATTGTTCCTGTTCTTCAACAACAAAAGAGCATGCATACCCGCAACCGCAAAGCCGGTAGCAACAAATGCGGCAAGGGTCATATGAATCGCTTGGGACAACCAGGCGTCATTGAACATTGCCTTCACCGGATCAATGTTTGATGCCTTGCCATTCACCCAGTCGAAACCCGCCGGACTGTTCATCCATGAATTGGCGGCAACGACAAATATCCCTGAAAGGACACCTGAGATTCCAACCACAATTCCGGAAGCCCAGTGCGCCCATTTGTTTAAGCGGTTCCACCCATATAAGAAAATACCGAGCGCGATCGCCTCAACAAAAAAGGC
>DAINQQ010000038.1:0-11084 GCA_036742645.1 Flavitalea sp. | reverse complement strand
AAGGCAGTGCCTTCCCATGAAAAAGGCATTCCGATAATCGCGCCGGCGTGTCGCATGAATTCGGGCCATAGCAACCCAAGTTCAAAGGAAAGAACAGTGCCGGAGACAGCACCAACCGCAAAAAAGATAGCAATCCTTTCGACCAGGCCTTTGTAATATCGAGGTAAACTTGTTTACCCGTTCTCAGCCACCTCCACTCACTGAACGCCATTAAAACAGGCATCGTCATTCCGATACAGGCAAAAATGATGTGAAATCCGAGCGACATTGCCATTTGAAGACGTGCCGCCATTAAATCGTCCATCCAAAACTGTTTAAAGATTTTATGAGCACAGACCCGTTGTTTGGTGAGTTCCAACCACAAAGAAACAACACAACCATTGCATTTTTTCAAATTATTAGCCGCTGGAGTAACCTGTATTACGACACTGCCCGGATGACCAATTAAAGCACATAAAATCTCAGTGCCTGCCAACTTATACGGAAAAGCAGTCGTCTAGTGCGACAATGACCATTCCACATGAAAAATTTGTCCTGTGTGTTGATGATGATGTCGACGATAGGCTGATCATCAGCGAAGCCATCAAAGATGCCGATCCTTCCCTGACTGTGTTGGAAGCAACAAATGGAATCGAAGCGCGGGAGTTTTTAGACGAGGCAAAAATCACGGGTAACTTTCCCTGCCTTGTTATACTTGACATTAATATGCCGTTGATGGATGGTAAAGAAACGCTGAGGGCGATTAAAAAAGATGATATACTAAAAAGTCTACCAGTTGTTTTTTTTAGTACTTCTTCCAATCCCAAGGACAGATCTTTCTCAAGCGAATACGGCGTTGATCTTGTCACGAAGCCCGCAAATTATAGGTCGATGGCTACAACTATTAAAGGTATGCTTTCACGCTATACTGATTATACTGCGCACCCTTGAAAAGGCCGAAGACCGTCATAGAACGTGAAGATTGATTCGTAGTGATTTTATTTCTTTGCCACGAAGGCGCAAAGACACAAAGATTTCGCGAGTCCGGCTTCATAGCTCTTTGTGCCTTTGTGCCTTCTGTACAACAAGAAGATGCCTTTGGTTCATTCGACACGAATTATCACGAATTAATTCGTGGCAATTCGTGCAATTCGTGGCAAGACTTTCTGATTTGGATGTTGTCTCCATAAATCATCTCCTCCAAGACGCTGGAATTCGTGGCAAAAAAGTTCACATCAGAGAATCCATTTTCCGTTTAAAAGGTTTGAAAATTCTGCTCGGTGCATTTTATCTCTGTTACTAACAAAAAAGGCCTTCCGGTTATGTGATTAAATTCCCGAATAAAGTGTATACGCAGTCGTACAATTCGCTAATTTCACCAGAGCTTCAAACTATCTTTATCAATAAAATCTATCGTATGTATGCCACATCAAGAAGAGATGTATTGAAGACCCTCGCCGGCAGCAGTGTTTTTATGTTGTCTCCCCAGGCTTTTCTCTCGTCACCAACACAAAATAAGGAGCGCCTGGGTGTAGCACTCGTAGGACTTGGTTATTATAGCACGGATCTTCTTGCTCCCGCACTTCAGCAAACGAAGCACTGTTACCTTGCGGGTATCGTTACCGGCACTCCATCTAAAGCAGAGGCCTGGAAGCAGAAATATTCTATTCCCGACAAAAACATTTACAACTATCAGAATTTCGACCAGATCGCGAACAATCCGGATATAGATGTTGTATACGTTGTACTCCCACCGTCAATGCATATGGAGTACACGGTACGTGCCGCGAATGCCGGAAAACATGTATGGTGCGAAAAACCGATGGCCCTGAATGAAAAAGAATGTAAGGCGATGATCGATGCATGCAATAAAAATAAAAAGACGCTTGCTATCGGCTATCGCTTACACCACGAACCGAACACGCAGGAGTACCGAAGAATCGTCAAACAAAAATTATTAGGAAATGTAAAACAGGTAGACTGTGCGGCAGGATACAGGGACGACAGAACGAATCACTGGAAACAAAAAAGAGAAATGGGCGGAGGGGTATTATATGATATGGGCGTTTACTCTATCCAGGGCGCAAGACTCGGTACGGGAATGGAGCCTGTTCGGATAGTTTCTGCCGTTACTTCAACTACAAGACCGGAAATTTATAAGAATGGCCTGGATGAAACGGCCGTTGCGAAGCTTGAATTTTCTGGCGGGATCATGGCTAATATAAAAACGAGCTTCGGAGAAAATATCAATTTCCTTGACATTGCTTGTGAAAAAGGAACGATTAAGATGGCACCATACTCGGGATATGCCGGAGTGAAAGGTACCAGTCCTCTTGGCGAAATCAGTCATTCATACCAGGTTCCTTGGCAACAGGCAAAACAGATGGATGATGATGCATTATCAATAATGCAAAAGAAACCAATGCTTGTGCCGGGTGAAGAGGGACTACGTGATATCCGGATCGTTGAGGCGATTTACAAGTCAGCTGGCAGCGGGAAGCCGGTTTCTCTTTAACCAAGAAAAATAATAAGTTGCAAAGGCGCAAAGAATAACTTTGTCTTTGCGTCTTTGCGAAAATATTTTACTCATAAAAGCTCTCTGCTTTCAACCGGTTTTTTTACAGCTTTGAGAACCTTGACTTCGCTTTTGATCTTATGCGAAGAATCATTCTCTTTTGCTATTATAGTATTCTCCTTTTTACTTTTAGCCATATTAATGGTCAACACGCTAACCAGGATAATAACGAGGCCCACAACCTGAAGTAGTGATATATTTTCGTTCGCCAGGAACACACCAAGCAATACCGCGACGACGGGATTCACGTAGGCGTAGGTACTTACCTGGGTTGCGGAACGCACTCGCAATAACCATACATAAGCACTGAAGCCTGCGATAGATCCAAAGAAAATTAAATACAATAATGACAGCCATGCATCTGTTGGTATATTTTGCCATTGCATTCCATTCAACTCGCCGCGAAAAAAGCTCCCCGGCAAAAACGCGATTCCTGCAAACAACATTTGCCACGCGGTGTTTATTGTAGCCGAGCCAGTAGAAGATTTATATTTCGAATAAAGCGAGCCACCCGCCCATGACATTGTACCGATTACCAGCAAACCCATCCCGCCTAACTCCAGAGTCGCCGAACCATCAGAGAATGCCTGCTTGATCTTCTCCCCAAACAACAATACTACTCCGACGAGTCCTATCAGCAATCCACCCAGGATGCCCTTGCTTGTTAGATTCGCTCTCCATTTTGGTTTATCTAACAATACAAACCAGATCGGCGAAGAAGAAAGCAATATTGCCACCACGGCACTAGGCATAAATTGTTCAACCCATATCACCGCTCCATTTCCAATAAAAAGCATCAGAACGCCGCTGATAGCAGCGTGTTTGATATTTTCCTTTACAAATATTTTTTCATTTCTCAGAGCGCCCCATCCCAGCATCAATAATCCTGCAATAAGAAATCGAATTGCACCGAGCAGAAAAGGCGGAAATCCGTGAACAGCCTTTTGAATGAAAAAATAAGTGGATCCCCACACTATGTAAACGGTGGCGAATGCGACGATAACCATCAAAGGAGAAGCAGCTTTTTTAGTAACAGCAGTCATAATCTATGTTTCAGGAATGATCAATTGTTGTTCTTCTTTTACAGTTTCCAATACGATTGTAGTACGAGTTGAAAGGATGTTCGGGATTTTACTGAATCTGTTGCGCATTAATTCCATCAGCGACGCAGAGTCAGTGGTGCGGATCTTAACCAGGTAACAATCTTCCCCGGCGACATGATGAACTTCCTGTACTTCAGGAATCTTGGCCAGCTCTTTTCCCGTGGCGCTGCAGCCAAGTCCTTCAGTTGCCTTCATAAACACAAAAGCGAGCAGTTTTTGCTGAAGGGCTGAGGCATTGAGTCGCGCCGTATACTGTTGAATCACATTTTTCTGCTCAAGCTTTTTAATCCTTTCAAGCACAGCGGAGGGCGCCATCTTTAATTCTCGCGCGATGTCGGCATTTGAGATCCTCGAATTATCTTGCATCAACCTCAATATCCCGTAATCAACCTTATCGAGCATTATGTCGGCATCCATTACCATTCGGTAAATATAATATTATACTGAATAAAATTCCAAATAATTAATGTTATAGAGATGTTTATTCTGATACTGGATGAAGATTTAGAATAATAGCCAGAGGGAGCTGAGCCGGGAGTCGGCAGTCCATTAATAGGCGTGCCACGGCTTTCAGCCGTGGCACGCCTTCAGTCGATCCTCATATAATTTAAGTGCAGGATCCAGGACACTGAATCCATTACGTCTATTCTTTAATAATATATCCAAACAATCCATCCTGTTCATGATTGGGTCCTGCCGCAAAGTACAAACGGTTAGGATCAATCGTGGATGTAGAGGGCGCAAACATGATAGCCCACAGTCCGTCGATTGTCACGGGTTTTCCTTTTGAGCTAAGCTGTCCCAAAAATTTTCCATCGATGCTGTATGCGTTAATACGTCCATCGCCAAAATTTCCGATAAGTATCGCATTTTGAGCAGGCTCATTTTTAAAGAAGCTTGCTGGCGCCTGGGCTATCCCCCAGGGTGAGTTAAGTGAACCCTTATCAGCAAAGCGTTTCACAAACGTACCATTCGTGTTGAAAATATTAACGACTCCAAGACCAACTCCCTTAACATCTCTTCCATCGGGTCCTACTTTCGCGTAAGCCACGTATAGTTTATCCCCTACCGCTTGAATGTTAAATGGAGAATATCCGGAAGGTAGGTGTGAATCCAGGAATGGCTTTCCGCCAACTTTGGCAAATGTTCTATCAAAGACATCAATTGTACCCGCCCTGAAATTTGCTGCATACAAAAAACTTGCTCCTGCATCTGTTGCCAGGGCAAGGCCCGTATATGCCGATGTAGCAGAATTATTCTGTAGCAATAGTGCCCTGCTTCCCGCACCATTATTCCATGCAGAAAGGATACCATCGACACCAACAAAAATGAATCGTGCAGCCGCACCATTTGAAAGCATGAAGTCTGTGTTACTCGCACTAAACACCACTCCAGTTGGATTACCGCCTGTCGGCCCACCGGGTGAAGGAATAGCAACCGGAGCGAGCTGTTGATTGCCTTCCCTGTCGTACACCACGCTCACGCCACCGCCTTGCGAACCAATCCAGGCCGTTCCACCTGAACTAAATGCGATCCCCCATCCGTTGATCAATAACGGATCTCTTCTCTCAGCGTTATAACCGAGTACGTTAGCTACGAGATTAATTTGTCGAAAATTTCCTGGCAGTTCCGGAGCCTTGTCTTTTTTATGATGAAATTCATCAATGAGCTTTTGACAACCGGAAAAGACGAAGACACCAAATAGCAGAGAAGCAAGAATCGCGATGCGGGGCATAGAAGTTGGGAGGTTATACTTTTTCATATAAAACAATTAGTGATGAGAAAAAACAATGGAATAGGAATTGGACCTTGGCCAGGACTCTTTCTTCGATTCGGCCAAAACCAGGAAGTTTGCCAACTGAGTTACAGTCTTACGATGATTTTACGTGAATGGTTGTTTTAAAAAAAAATAAGCCCAAAGGCGTGATTTCGATCCGCGGATTCGCAAATTCTGATTGGGCTGATCGATTAGTCATCATATCGGCTCCATCCCCTCCCTTTAAGTGGTATTTGCCAATAACTAAATATTCTCTAATTTAATCTTCTCTATACTCCCTGAAACGCTGATCCTTCTCTTGGAACTTTGCGGCATACGATCAAACCTGAATTCTTTAACCAACAAACCAAATCATTATGATAGCTGTTTCTTCATCCCTCGAAGCACGACTCTCGGCAAAAGGACCGAAAAGAATTTTAGCGCTCGATGGCGGCGGCATACGCGGCGCGATTACACTTGGATTTCTGGAACAACTAGAACAAACATTGGCTGAAAGGCATGACCAGGCGGGTGTAATGCCGAAGGCAGACTTTCGTCTCCATCATTATTTCGATTTGATTGGAGGTACAAGTACAGGCTCGATCATCGCAGCACTGCTCGCGATTGGTGGTTATTCAGTCACAGAAATTAAAACCATGTATCGAAACCTGGGTGCTAAGATTTTCAGCGATCGAAATGGATTTAATTTATTTGGAAAGCGCATTTACCTTGACCGAAAATATGATGCTGCACCACTGAAAGAAGAATTGAAAAAAATATTCCAGGATGCGCGATTAGGTGACGACAGCAACAAAACGGGCTTCTGCGTCGTAACAAAGCGCCTGGACACCTGTAGTACCTGGCCCGTCACGAACAATCCTAAGGCAAAGTATTTCGACAGGAACAGGTTTTACATACGTGATATAGTAAGAGCGAGCACCGCTGCTCCAAGCTTTTTTGAACCGGAGATCATTGATGTGGGCGAAGGTATTGAGGGAGTGTTTGTAGATGGCGGCATGAGCATGATGAATAATCCTTCCCTGCAACTTTTCTTAGCAGCGACTTTAAAAGGTTTCAAGCTGAATTGGGAAGCTGGTGAAGACAAATTATTTATCGTATCGATTGGCACAGGCAGAAGAGAAAAAAAATTGTTAGGGGCGAAATGGCGTGATCCAAAATTATGGCATATCGCAACCCAGGCTCCGGATCAATTTATGAGTGATGCGAATGAGCTGGTAGAAATTATGATGCACTTTATCGGCAAAGGCACGGGACCATTACGGAAAATAGATTCCGAAGTAGAAGATCTCAGCGAAGATGCGCTCAACGGAAGTAAGGCCTTCAGCTATGTTCGTTACAATGTTGAAATGTCAAAGGATAATTTGGATAAACTTCAAATCGCCGGATTGAACGATGCCAGGGTACTTGACCTCATGGAAATGGATTCAGCAGAAAATGTAGAAGACCTGATCAAAATCGGTGAAGAAGCTGCAAAGAACGATGTCAAATCTGAACACCTGCCAAAGGCATTTGATTTAAAGAGCAGTGTTGTGGTTTAGATGCTGGATGCTAGCTACCGGATATGAGAGCTTCTTTCCTGATAAGGGATGATGATTCTCCAGATAAGTTCAAATGTCGTATGTTCAAGGCTGATAGGGGAAGCCGCTTTGAAAGCAATTAACGAAGGTCTTGTTTTAAAACTTTTTTGACACGGATTAGCACGGATTAGCCCGGATAATAATCTCCGCCAATCCGTGTAATCCGTAACTCTTTATCTCTTCAAAAGTAATTTTAGATCAGCATGCAGTATCTAGCTCCCCGTTTCCTTCCACGCAGGATTCAGCAAATGCCCGTTCGACTGCAGCAATGCGCGAAGTTTTTTTACCTGGTCTTCGAAGCTTGCCATCATCCAGGAATCATGTTTGATAGCGTTTGCTTCAGCAGTCGCTTTCTTGTAGCTTTCAAAATCTCCGAGGCCAAAATAAGACTCTGCCCTGTTTACGCAGATCCAAAATTTGGTTTCATTATTGAAAGACCGTTGCTTAATGATTAGGGCGTTTTCTTCTCCATCCTTTGTTTCACGCTCTTCTCTCTGCAAAATTTCATTCCAGTTTCTATCACAGATATCAAGCACCCGGCGACGCGTGTGGTTTGCATATACCATATCAGCAATCTGCTCTTCCTTTGTAGTACATAAAGATGAGTTGGCCCTGCAATTGAGCGTATAGGCCAGGTTTATTCCATTATAGCGGTTGTTTAACAGGTAATATCCTCTTTGGAAAAATAAAATTGCGTTACTTAAATGCTCTTCTCCCTCGCCGATCTCGTAAAGTTTTTTTTCAACAGCGCCTGCCTGTGTAACGGTTTCCGGATCATTTGTATGGTCCAAATCTAATTGCTTTAGTAACTCAAGTGCATTTTTTAAAGCAGTTACTGCATCAGGCTTTTGCGATTTGTAAGTGGCCATGGCAAGGCGATGGATCAGATACGGATCATTATGCAATGATGGATTCTGCGGATCGTTACCAATAAGAAGGGCAGACTCAAAAAGCGCCTTTGCTTTTAAAAACTCATGTACTTTAATTGCCTCCTCACCCTGTTCGATCAACAATGACAGCGTTTTATTTTCCTTGATCCTTGACTTCTTTTTTGGCGGCCGTAAAACAGTTGCAACGTTATCCTCCTCGGCTGCGTTTTCTACTGCCTCCTCTATCTGTTCTTCCAGTGTCGGTGGCTGCAGTTGATCGAGATAAGTATAAACGGGGCTATCCGGGTCTTCCTTATCCAACACCTCGTGCAGCGTTTCTCCCAATATTTTTCTAAACCTCTCCACTTCCTCATATTCGATGCCCTCACCCAAATGAGTGTAGCTGGTAATCTTAATATGATTCAGATCAAAGGGATAAGTCAGTTTATCTTCCGAAATAACAATAGTAGTGCGCGGACGCAGCGCATGCCTGATCCCCAGTTCATAAAAGGCATTCACATTTGCAGTAGAAAGATCTGCGATCACAACGTCTGCTTTTAGCAATTCCCTGTACATGGGAAGGTCGATGGATCCGGAATGACGGATTTCGTCTGCCCGTATGCAGATAAGGCCCTGCTCTTCTACGACTGGCTTAATCAGTAACCTATACGATTTATTCAGGTCGAGCTTGCGGCCTGTAGCGTAATCAGTTTTGATGCCGAAGCCCATTACTACAAAACAACGTTTGGGTTCTGTCGAGGTATTTGCTTTTGCACACATTGTTTAAACAGATATCTGGATAAAATAACAAAAGCCGATACCGGTCATGGTCTGTGGACGAATACCTACATGACCGATATTTCCATGCTAAATTACACGGACAAAATCAATCCATAAAAATAGAGAACATTGTTGACTAAACTGTCTTGGATAATTTTTTTTTGCTACCCTTTTAGTGGTATTGGTACTGATGGAATAATTCTTTAATATTAAATATCAAAAACTACCCTCCGAAACAATTCCACTGTGAAAGCAAATATCACCGATTGTCTGGCATCCGGTTTCACTGATAGCAGTTATTGTTAGAAAAACCGTATTCGTGAATGTTGATTAACTTAAAAGCATGATCGTGGCATTGGCAGGAAGAAGGATTGACGCAAACGACGCGGAAAGACCTGTCTTCCCGTTAGCGCTTGCGGATTCTGTGAAAGCAAAACTGATCGACGCCTTACGTTACGCAAATGCAACACATATCGTTAGTTCCGGCGCATGCGGGTCAGATCTGCTCGCAATGCAGGCAGCGGAAACATTGCAGATCCCTAAAACGATGATCCTTCCCTTCAAGGCAGAAACTTTCAAATCAACAAGCGTAACAGATCGCCCGGGTGATTGGGGACCAATCTTCGATTACCTGGTCGCTGAACTAAAACAGTCTGAACATTTAATTGAACTGGATTTTGATAAAGACGATCCGGATGTTTACACTAAAACAAATTTCCATATCCTGGATGAGGCGGAGAAACTCTCATCGAAAAATAATCATGAGAAAAATTCCGCCGGGAAGCTGATGGCAATGATAATCTGGGAGGGAAAGCCAAAAAGTTCCGGCGACACAACGCATCATTTTATGCAGGAAGCACAAAAAAGAAACTTTATCATCAAAGAAATTCGCATCAACGAGTAGACCTTGTGCCTTTGTGGCTAAAAAAATTTGCCACGAAGGCACTAAGACACAAAGTGGAAAGAGGGTGATTAGCAGTCATCTTATCAAGGATAAAAAGAACTCTCTTTTATAACTCAAAGCTGAAATCAAAATCGTTCACCTTCATAAACCTATCATATGATACCCCAGGAATGGTTACAATACGCGCCGAAGCCGCGGCCTCTAAATGCAGATGAACAATGGAACGTATTTCTTTCTTACAGGTCTGTCAATAGAACATGGGTGTTGAGCCTCTATGACGTTTTGGTAGATTTGGGATATAAAGTATTCATCGATCAATGCGAGCTTACAGCCGGCGAGGATCTCATAACCCGCCTGGAGGAAGGACTAGGAAAAAGCCAGGCAGGTATCCTTATCTGGTCCGCGGCTGCTGCAGATTCTGCCTGGGTAAGTAAAGAATATCACAGGCTGGAAGGAAAAGCCACGAAAAATCCCAGATTCAAGTTTGTTCCCATCAGGCTAGACAATACTGCCCTTCCTGAGTTTGCCGACAGCAGAATTTTTTTAGATTTCTCCTCTTATCCCGATGGACCGAATGGTGGAGAATTATTACGCCTCGTGCATGGCATTGTTGGGTTGCCACTCAGTCCGGATGCGGCCAGGTTTGCGAATGACAGAGATGACTACTTCAAAAGTACCGTTGCGGAGTTAGAAGCTGCCGTCAAAAACAGGGACCCGGAAGAGATCATGGCGCTATTCGCTAAAAACGGGCTGTCGTGGAAGACAACTCCCTCGCTGGGATGTAAGGCTGCCGAGAATTTAACGAAACTAGACCGTAACAAAGAAGCAATACAGGTACTTCAGAAATTGATTGAAGATTTTCCGCAAGCGATCCGACCCAAACAACTTCTTGCATTATCACTTGCACGAAGAGGTGAGAATGGTGACATGAAGCAGGCGCAGAGAATTCTTGGAAAATTGTATGCTGAAGGGCAGCGGGATCCCGAAACACTCGGCCTCTATGCACGAACATGGATGGATCGCTACACTGCATCAGGAGATATCAATGATCTTGAGCAGTCCAGGTCTTATTACGCGGAGGCTTTTGAAAAGGCGCAGGATGATTATTATACCGGCGTAAATGCAGCTGCCAAAAGTGTGTTCTTAGGAACAGATGATGATCTTGTAAAAGCAACAGAATATGCCTCCAAAGTGGAAGGTATTCTCGGAAATAAAGTGTATCCCGGTGACTATTGGAAAACAGCAACCGTTGCGGAAATATTATTAATGCAGAAAAAGTACAAGGAAGCTGCACAGATGTACCAGGAAGCAATAAAAATAGCAAGGACAGAAACCGGTTCGCATAAATCGAGCTGGAAACAGGCAGTGCGGCTTATGGAAAAATTAAAACCTGAAGAGCAGGATCGACTGGCGGTTTTAAATGCTTTTAAGCATCTTCAGGGATTCGATCAAATGGATAATGTGAAAACGTTTATTTAATCCAGGCAATAGTAAAATTATTACATCATCAGGTTGTGTTG
>DAINQQ010000037.1:0-32232 GCA_036742645.1 Flavitalea sp. | reverse complement strand
ACGGACAAGTTAGAAGATTGGCAAAAAAGCGGTGCTGATTATGCAATGCACCCACCATCAACTCTGGCCGCGAAACCGGCTGGTGAATATAACCGCACAAAAATAGTCGTAAATAACAGCCATGTTGAACACTGGCTAAACGGTATCAAGGTTGTCGACTTCGAACTGTGGACTCCTGAGTGGCAACAGTTAAAAGAAAAAGGGAAATGGAAAGATGCAAAGAATTATGCGATGGCAAAAAAAGGATATATCGCGTTGCAGGATCACGGGGGTGGAGTGACGTTTAAGAATATTAAGTTGCGGCAGTTGTAGTTTAAAGGTTTAACGTGGGCCTCGCAATACTTGCTCGAGCGAACAGGCATGCCAGGGCTCAAAGCCGTGGCATGCCTTATTTTCATATCCCATTCGTAATGGAACGTCCGAAGATCTGAGTATCACATGCACATTGAAAGGCGGTCTTCACCTTCTCGCTTTGAAAAACTCCTTCATCAAATGTGCGCATTCGTCTTTTAAAACACTGTCGACGACGGTTGATTTTGGGTGGAAGGGCCATGGAGCGAGATCTATTCCGTCGACTGCGGGAGGACAGATACAAAATTTCCTATAGCCATTTTTCTTATCATCGGCACCATATACAATTCGGCCGATCTTACTCCAGAATAATGCCCCGGCGCACATCAGGCAGGGTTCTACAGTAATATAGATCGAAGCTTCAGGAAGATATTTGCTTCCAAGAAAATTAAAAGCAGAGGTTAGTGATATGATTTCTGCATGCGCCGTAGAATCATTTAAACGTTCTACCTGGTTGTAGCTGCGTGCAATGATTTTATCATTTTGTAAAATGACTGCACCAACGGGGATTTCACCGTCGTCGAACGCTTTCTTCGCTTCTTTCAAAGCCTGAAGCATATAGTATTCATCGGTCATTGAATTTCGAAATTATGATTTATGTAAATACACAATTCAAGGCGTTCGCATTCTCTTTTCATAACATGACGCGAGGCCTAACTTTTACCCAACATTTGGCGTACTATTTATTTGTGAAGTTTTGAAGGGTTCATAGTTACTACTCACGATTGCTCACTATCCGGAACATGTTTCAAACCATCTTCCGTCCCTCCGATCATCATCCTGTTTTTTGGAAGACTTTCACCCAGGTTATCGTTAATGAATTTAATAAGATTTTCGCGCACATAGCACCGTAGCTCAAAAATGTCCCGGGCATTGCGGGCGCTCATGAGGGCTCTGATCTGAACTGTATTTTCTGTTGCATCTGTAACATGAACAACATTCACCCGGCCATCCCAATATTTGCTCTTTTGCAACAGGCGGGTCAATTCAGAGCGAATCGGTTCTACCGGTAGGTTATAGTCCGTAAAAAGAATAACGGTGCCCAATAATTCGGAGCTGGTTCTTGTCCAGTTCTGAAATGGTTTTTCAATGAAGTAATTAATAGGCAGTACCAGCCTTCGTTCATCCCACAGCTTTAATACCACATAGGTCAGGGTTATTTCTTCTACTGTACCGAATTCGCCTTCGGCAATTACTGCGTCATTGATCCGTATCGGCTGCGTGAAAGCGATTTGAAATCCCGCGAGCAGATTGCTAATTGATCTTTGGGCGGCAAATCCTATAATAATTCCGCTGAGACCAACCCCGGTTAACAAACCGGCGCCGACCTTACGCAGGCTGCTAAAAGTTAATAGTACTGCTGCCACTGTGAGAATAACAATCAGTCCTACGATAATCCTTCGTATGAATTGAAGCTGAGTGCGGATTTTTCTTTCTCTTAGATTATCTGCTTTATTGATATCATATCGCGCAAGGACGTACTCCTGCACCACCTGGATGCAGCGGATCAGTATCCAGGCAAAGCTCATAATCAACAAAATCTCCACGCCCTTGCTTACTTTATGCATAATAGCAAGTGGCATTTTCATTGTTGGTAGCAACACGTTAAAAAGAAATAATGGGAGGAAAACATTCACCGGTGGTCCCAATCGCCTTAACAGTGACTGAAACAAAGAAAATTTTGATGAGCTCTCGTTGTATTTAGCTTTCTTTTTTATGAGTATCGAAAGGATGAGGCCAATAAGGGCTCCAAGCAATAATGATGAAACAATTATAATCATATTCCAGCTCCAGTAGGGAATATTCAGGTCCCGTAAAAGTCTTGTCACTTGTTCTTGCATACGTCAATAATTCAGATTCTTATAATCCGTTCTACATGATATGTGAGCAATTTAAACCGCAGATTCCCATTTTGGGATTGTTACTTGAATCCCTGGAAGGCAGCGATGTCGTTATGCCGGCTAGTATGAATCACTCAGCTTGTTTTTGCTTTGAAAAGCAGCAATTTTTGTTCCGCACAGACGTTTCTATTGCTTAATACTGTATTATGAAAACCATTGTGAAACTTTCGCTAGTGCTTGTTGTTTTTTGCTTCGTGGGATGTACAAAACCAGGGGATGATCCCGTTCCACCTCCACCTCCAAGTACTGCAAATGTTGTATTCAAGTTTAAATTCGACTCCACGCAGGTTCGTCTGAATAATATCGGGCAGCCGTCCGCCATACCAGCTGGAAATGGGGCGCAGAGCCCAATATTTAATAGCATGAGTGCCCATTACGTAGAACTCGCGCCTTCGGCTTTTACTGCGCTTGGTGCAGGAGAGGTGTTGTATAAAGCTCCCCAAACAGATATAGCTGGGCAAACGGCTATAGAGTTTGACAAAGCGAAGTTCGCTGGAAACAACGAGATTTTTTTTACCATGCCAATTAAAGATATCAAGCCCGGTAACTATGAATGGCTTAGGATTTCGCTGGCTTATCAGAATTATGATGTTAAGTTCCGGATCGATACTACCATCAGCGGATTTTCGATCAACCAGGATTTTACAGGAACCGTTGCGTCGTTCATCGGTTTCAATACATACCTCAAATCATACCTGATCAAGACGCAGTCCCTAACTGTCAATGATAATCGTAAACAGGGATACTGGGCTTTTGAAACAACACTCAGTGCTTTTGGCATGACGAAGACCCTAACAGGATCAGGACAGGCTCCGGATGGCGCAACAACAGTGGTGAACCCGTTATTTGCATCATCACCTATACCAGCAGGATCATGTGTTGTAACTGCAGCATTTGCTCCGGGTAAGCTCACGATCACAGGTACAGAGGCCTCTGATATCGTAATTGAAGTTTCTCTGTCTACCAATAAAAGTTTCGAATGGCAGGAAATCATTCAAAATGGGAAATGGGATGGGTCAAAAGGTGAGCCTGTTGTCGATATGGGTGTGAGGGGAATGATACCCACAATTAAATAATTGCCGACACATAAAACGAAAAGATATTTCTTCATTCACTATGTGCCTTCCTATGTTCTATGTGTCCATCTGGTAATTTTTTTTTTACCCACATAGGCACATAGAAACACAGGAAGTCGCATAGCAAATTCAAGTCAAATGACAGTTTTGTACTTATTCAATTTTTTCGGAAGATCAATCAGCAAACACTGGCGCATTTGAGGCCGTAGATCGTCTGAGTGCAGTGTTTTCCTGCGGCATCCCGTACATCACAATGAGCTTTAGAAGAACTCCATTGGTCCAACCAAAGCCGTCCTGTGAGGAATATTCTGTTTCTATATTTTGAAGTCGAAAAAATTTGAGAACGATACACATTATCGATCAGCTCCATCTGTCTTCGCACGGTCAACTCCAAAACTTCCCACACGTTTACCACACAATAAACCTTGCTCACAGTCACTCCGATAGTGTATTGCGCCGTACAATCTCGATAGGGAAGCCTCCGTAGCCATCGCATTAAAATCGTTGGCTTTAGAAGGAATGATATGTCCTAAGATTGTTGCAGCTGCGGCACTAAATGTCGAGTGACCTGAAGTATATGATGGGAAATTTGGAAGCCCTGTTAATGTTTTAATGTTTGGATCCACCTGCGATGGCCTTGGATTGAAATACAGATATTTCGTATCCCAGCAAGCAATCGCCGCATCCATCATTGACATATTGAGTAGCGCCAGATTACGGGCCCATCTTACTTCGCTAAATTGAAGATTCACAAACTCGCCAGCCGCTATAGCATTCCAATGTCCGGGAGGAGTGGGAGTGTTTACGCCGTCAGCCCAGAAATGCACAATGCGCATTCTTTCACGTGTTGGATTTTTGCTAAAATATGCCACTTCCTCCAGTTCTTTTTTGAACTCCGGAGAACTGGTAGAGGGGGGCGCAGGGGGCCTGATAGAAACAAGTGTTGCGGAATCAAAGAGGAAGGCTCTTACTTTGCCAAAGAAGGGAAGCATCGGCGGTCGCTTCGGCGATTCAACACTAATCCATGGAATTTCACCCGTTGCGGCTGTCTGTTGCTCAAGTTGCGCCCACAGTGCTGGCGTTCCGCCGGCAGTACCTGCCCTGTCTGTTCTGGCCCGGGCCGTGAACTTTTGCGCAACGGCTTTTCCCAATGTTTCACCAGCTTCAATTTCACTTCGAACGTTTGCGCCGGCCATGATACGGTACAACGTGTGCTCATCTGCTTTTTGTTGGATGAATGCAAGATCCGCCGGGAATAGAAGTTTAAGTAATTCAACAGTTGCTCCAATCACAACACCATCTTCAGACGGGTAAGACGGAAGGTCCGATTTTTCCACAAGCGCCTTCACAACGGAATCAATCTTATATGGAGCGGACCGATTGTATAACTTTTTATAATGATGCGCGGCGACTAATGCATCGTATTGAGCGGCGCTTACGTATGCATAAGCACGTGCTGCATAAGGAGGGTTAGCAAATGGAAATACTGGATACGCAAAGGGGTTATTAGCATTCGGAACAGGATAAGTGCCATCATCATTTTGATACGGAGCCAGGTTGTGTTTCGCCACCAGCTCACGCAAAATTTCATTCCAACGCAACACAGCACCGGCACTCCAGTATCGAATAATGTTTTTTTGCTTTTCGCTTAAATTAGATTGCCATCCTTTTATTTCATTCAGCTCCGCGATGTATCCAGGTGTGTTTATGGCGACGGGAGGGGCGAGAGCAAATTCGTCAGGAGTAATCAATAAAATAGTTTTCCACGTACCAGCATCAATATCTGTTTTGCCTGGATTTAATGCCGGATAGCTGAGGTGTTTTTCGTCCAGGCTTTTCGAACATCCGGTTCCCCAGAAAAATAGTATGATGATGCATCCGAAATAAAAAATACTTTTTTTCATGTTATATTTTTTTGGGATCCGGAGATTTTTTGTTTTTCTTTTTGAAGTCGAACACATAAAAAAAGCCTCCGCTGAAATCGGTTGATTCACCTACGTTTCTCCCTGCAATCGTGATATTGCTGCTTGCAATTAGCGATAACCCGGGCAATGGGATTAACGTATACTTAAAGGCTACACCTGCTTTTGTAGCATTCATTTCATTACTTGGAAAAGGCATATTATTTTTCGTGATGTCAAACCCACCTAATGTAGTCCAGTTGCTGAGGACAAATTCGCCGATAAAAGTATTACTCCTGTAACCGGTCCTGAAATTAAAAGAAGCGGCATCGGGCATTTTAACTTCGTTCGTATAGTGCATCTCGGTAGTGTAATACGAGTTCCGGTCGATTTCAATATTGCTTCTATGCACATAGGTAGCGGAGCCTGTCACGAAAAACTTGCCAACCTGGTAGTCGGCTATGGCACGAACTGATAGATTTTTACTTCGCAAGCCAATCGACATTGGCAAAAAATCAGCCACATAATCCGAAACAGGAAAGGAGTATCCGGCTACGCCGTACAGAGAAAAATCACCCTTACCGAGCTTCGTATCCACCGGCATCCATTTCACCCAGAGTGAAAGATCCTGTATTCCCTTGAGTCCCTTTAACGGCCCTGCCGATGCGTTTGTTTGTACATACGGGATACTAAAGAGAATATTCAATTTATCTGTGACGCCATAGTTACCCATTGCTCCAATCATTTGCGTAGACACTGTTCCAAGATTCTCATTATCGCGTTTGAATGTTCCTTCCCAGTAATTTCTCCAGCTGCTATGGGTATACACGATCCCTGTACAAAAATTATTTTTTGTCATCATGATGCCATCGAGCTCAGTCTGGGCCGTTGCCCTAAACACGGAAAATGAACAGAGGCATATAAGCAGCATCCACGCAGGACTTGATGCTTGTAATCGTGTCATATAAGAAAGTTTAAGGGGATGGTGCAGGTTATTTGCAACCTGCACCAACAACAAAAATTATAATTTGAAGGAGAACCCGATGTTCACTGCATAGTCAGCGAAAGCGGCATCGCCTACGACGTGTGTACCGGTCGAAGCACTTCTTATTTTATCCGGTTCGCTTTGCATCCGATTGCGAACCAATGCAACCGGAACGTACGTATAAGCAGTGAACTTTTTGAAGCTATATGTAAATCCCGGTTCAGCAGAAATAATATAACCGGGTCTTCTAAAGCCATTGTTTCCACCAACAAGGTCACTGGCAGGAAGGCGCTCTTCTCTAAGGCCTCCTGAAACCGTTAACCTATTGAAAGTAACATTTGCACCCACCCTGATCATGTATTGATCGGGCACACTCATAACATAGCTACCATTGGCAATATTGGCTGCTGAAGGGTTTCCACCTCTTGCAGTAGATACACCATTCTGTTCTCTTGGACTGAGTAAATAATAAAAGCTTCCGTAAAAACTCACTTTACGTGAAAAATTATAATACGCATTTATTTCAGTAGTTAGCCCGGTTCCTCCATCGCCCAACTGTATCGATTGATCCACGGGTCCCAATACCTTTGTACTATCATTTTTGTAGAAGAAATCCTGGTACCTGTAATCGCCGGTTGGAAGTTTAATACCAAGCCCCAATTGAACATTTACCTTGGGATTTTTTACAGGATCAAGCATCCAACGGTAAGCGGCAATGCGGATATCGCCGATACCAAAAGAAAATGTGCTGTGTCTTGTTTTTCCATCGTGTTCATACAGCGACGAACGGCGGGTTGCGAGAAGAGGAAGATTCAACCCCAATGACCAACGGCTGTTTAGGGTATGTACAAGACCAAGATCAAGAGAATGGGAAAAGTTGCGCACATCAGTTCCGGCTTCAACGCGTTCCTTTTCTTCCTGATCCTCACGGAAATGCCGAAACGATTTAAAATACCTGTAATTGGTATTCAGTTGCCATCCTTTGGCGGTGGCGTGAGAACCTGCATCATTCTTTGTGCAAACAGCACCGGTGCTTTTAAGCGCAACGCAACCCTGTCCATTTGAATAATTAAGAATGAAAACGAGAAAGACAAGTATAAAAAGCAATTTCTTCATAAAAATAGTTTTGAAATACGGTTTTGTTAGTTTTTTTGGGAAAGTTGTGTGTCAGATGGTTTTGATCTCATCCTCAACCTGCCTACCAGCATTTCTCCCAGGCGGCGGCCCACCTTGTTCCCCTCAAAGTTGTCGAAACGATAATGAATTCCTCCATAGAGCCGAGATAAGGCGGCTTCTTCCGCGGCCTTCCTGAACGATGAAAAGGAACGTTCGGGAATTCCGAATTCAATCTCAGAAGTATCAGTATAAGAAAAATTATCGCCATAGATGTCTGTGAGCACCTCTGCTGCGGCAGCGGAAACAACGGCATGACCGCTAACATAAGAAGGAAATGGAGGCGTTTGTATCAGTGGCCGCCAATTCGGATCGATGTATTTATTGATCACGGTTTCTGGCCTCACGAGATTACTACGGAATTTTTCATCCCAGCAGCTGATAAATCCATCAAATAACGCGATAGCTGTTTTTGTGTATGCGTATACAGTCGCATTGAAATCACTTTTTGCCTTTTGTGACGCAATGCCAACAATATTCATCCAATGTCCGGGTGGTGAAAATTTCTTCGTAGCAAACATTACGTGGCCATGCACGTTCATATTAAATGGATTGTCGTCCCAGAAATTGGCAATATGTTTTTGCTCTTCTGTCAAACTATCTCCTATTTTTTTTACCTCCATTGCGCTTCTGAAGAAGTCACCTGTGCTATCGTTCATGTCGTATTTTGGCGGCCGACCGGCCAGGCAGGCATTTGCAGAGTCCAGCATCAACGGTCTTATTTCCATCCAATGCGATTCCACTGCTGAAGCATACATCGGAGGAGTGGGCACCCAGCGTCCGTCTTCATCCGTAACTGTATACTTACTGGCAGATCGTGTTTGCGCGTAGTTATCTTTTTTAGACCACGCCAGGACCGCATCAGCTACCTGGTCAGAAAATAGCTTTGAATTAGTCACGACATCTTCGGGCATGCCGGCATCTTCAAACTTTTTCAAGAGCTCATCATAATAACCCATCATGCTTCCTTCCGGAAAGGTTACAGCATTTCCCACCTTTGTAAAAGCAAGCAATGCCGCGAGTGAAAAATCAACTGGCTTGCCCGGTGTTGGCGTGGGCATTGGAGGCATATGCCTGATCTGGCCCGCCAGGGAGCGATAAGAACTATCTCCCGGCACGATGCATTCATAAGCCGCAATATGGGCGTATACATAATTTCGTGAAGCGATCATTGGAGGAAAATTATTTTCCAACACGATATCGTTCAACTTCTTTACAGTTTTGCTGTACAATAAAGGATGACCTGATTGTATGGAATATTCTTTTTGATTACAGGCAATAAACAAAACACACAGGCTTAACCAAGCCCAAACAGACTGTTTCATCTTTAATTAATTAGAAAAATGGAAATAGCAACATCTTCGTGAAGCGTTGTCCTTAATAACAAACTTGATTATTCCATTAAGCTTCCGGCGGTTGCGTGGGACTTGCTGAAAAGTCTGAAGAGCAAAAAGAGGCATTGTTAGAATAGACCTGAGAAAGTAAAGCAGTTAGTTTTGGTATAAGCCAGTTGTTATGAGTAGCGTAATATTCAGTAACCGGATTTTTCACTGAATGTGATTTTCCGTTGTCTGATTTTTTGCCTTGTGAGGAACCCTGGATATCGTTTACCAGTTTGAAGAATTCATCCCGTGCAGAGAGCAATTTCATTTTTCCCTCATTGGGTAAGCAGAGAAGAACCAATGAATCGTTATAAACCGCGCGCTTCACATATTTGTAGTGAACACCGTCGACTTCTATTTCACCATCGAAACGTTCGAAACCTTTCCAGTTGTTTTGATAAGGAAGTTTTAAGGGAACTTTGATCTCTATGAGCTGGCTCTCATCATACTCGCTATTATCAAGTTTTTGTTCCAGTGCAAGGTCGGCCCGGTGTTCATAGTAATCGGACAATACCCGGTATCCAAACCAATTGAATAAAAGTATACAAAGCAACAGTATGGAGGCAATCTGTTTCAAAAGCGTGACAAATTAGTAAAATTTATCAAAAACCCAATCTTTGGCTGTCTGGGTTAGACAAAATAAATGGTTTTAGTGCTGCAGCGGGAGCAGGTTTGTTGTTGGTGGTTTATGGTTTCTGATTGGTAGTTCGGGGCAATGTGGCGTTTCGTTCATAGGGGATCCGGCAGTATTGTTCACCACAAAACTAAAAACCACAAACCAACTACTGGTTCACAACGAATGTTTTCTTCTGCACCCCTACACCCGTAATTGTCAGGCTTTTCCAGTTTTTGGGAAGCGCAGATTTTATCTGGGTGATTCCTTTCGGAGTGATTTCGAGACCCCCGAAACCCATTAAAACGCTTTGGACCAGACCGCCTGCGCCGGTTGCGAAGTAAGGATTGGTGCCCCCTTTCGTTTCGGCGATCACGCGAAACGGAGGGTTGAGATTAGGTACGTATCCGTCTCGAAAGAAATGAAAAGCCTTTTCACCTTCGCCGAGGCGAGAGTACAGCAACGCAAAAATGGCTTGTGTCATCGCAGGAGTGCCTTCGTTCGGTACACGCGTGGAATAATATTCAAGATCTTTCCGGATAAGTTTCGGGTCAGAGATTTCTTTTAAAGGGTAGGCCAGGAGATTTACATCAGCCTGTTTTATTCCCTCTCCTTTATAGGTCGCATGTTCGCGGGTTACTCCATCCTCCATCTTAAGGATCGGAATATTTGCAGCCACATGCATCCAATCCGGATCGGGCGTAGAACCAACCAATCTCGCCGCCTCTGTGGCAAACTGCAGATTTGCTTTTGCAGCGGCGTTGGTAAACGCATTGTTATCTACATTCTCAGCCCACTCATCCGCAGCTACAACATTTTTAATATCGTATTTGCCTGGACCGTTTCTTTCGACACGACTTGTCCAAAAGTCCGCTGTTGCAGCGAGAATAGGATATCCCTTTTCCTCCAACCACTTCTTGTCTTGCGTAACACAGTAGTAATTCCATGCGGCTAAAGCTATGTCCGCAGTAATATGATGTTCGAATGGCCCGCTGAGAGCCCATACCGGCGTTTCTTCAACACCAGTTTCAGCGCTTTCCCAGGGAAACATCGCTCCTTTATAGCCATGTGCGAATGCGTTTTTCCTGGCCGATTCCAAACGTTGGTAACGGTATTCGATCAATGATTTTGCTATCTCGGGATGCAATACAAGAATAGAGGGAAACATCCATAATTCGGTATCCCAAAAGACATGGCCGTTGTAGCCCAACCCGCTCAATCCCATTGGAGATAATGAAAATGCAGTGCCTTCTCTTGAAAAAGAATACAAATGGTATAGCATGCTGCGAACATCCTGTTGGCTTTGTTCATCCCCATCGATCACGATATCACTTTTCCATAACTTATCCCATGCCTGATTATGAAAACGAATTAGACGATCCCTTCCTTCTAGTTTTGCGAATATAGTTAGCCGTTCAGCTTCATTTAGTGGGTCGTCATGATGGGCTGAGGTGATTGAAGATCCTGCAATAGAAAAACGGTAAGTCTCACCTGCCTTTAAATTACGATTGAATTTCATCAGGTGCATGTTGTTGTCCCACATTTCATGGATGACCCTCGGTTCTTCTCCGTGATGCTCAGTAAATAAAAACGTATTGGAAGCGCACATCAAAAGTTTTCCTGTTGGGCTTTTTGCTGAGGAGGTGAGAAGGCTTATGACTACATGAGGTCTATCGATCTCGTTATAATAATTCTGAACATCCCGGAGTGCATCGGGCGCTTCCATAACACTTGCGCCACCCAGTGAAATGTCTTTATGCGCTTTTACTGTGATGTCCATCAGCACCGTGAATGGAAGATGTCTTAATGAAAAATAGGTGTATGAGATAGTCGCCTTGTCAGCATATTCAAATGACGTTGTGAAACTCGCATGTTTCATATCGAGTTCCTGGCTTATATTTTTTGCGTCACTTGCAGCAATTCTTCGGCCGTCAATATCAAGGTACATATTAAGCAAGTTGAAACTGCGCAAGAAGTTACTTACGCGTCCCCGGCCATATTGATCATACGCGCCGGCAAGCACAACATCTTTCACTTTAAAAACGTCCGATGAGGAAACAATTCCAATCATTCCGTTGGCCACTGTGATGCCATAGTAATTTTTTGCCTCGAAATTGGAAGCTTTGATTTTCCAGGGATCAATTGCATTCGACAACGGTGATTGGCTATAGGCTGGACGAATACTCCCAGGACAAGCCAAAACTAAAGAAAGGAATAGCAAGCGGTTGAGCATAACAGTACAATTAATTCAAAAACATGAGTGAGTTTTAAAAACTATTAATAGGGAAAGACTTTCATCACAGATCATAAAAGTTGGTTGCATTCGAACCGAACACCTTCTGCTTATCTTCTTCCGGGAAATGCTCCATATATTTTTCCAGGAGACTTTTCCACTGTACATAAATTCCGGCGGCAAGCATAACAGGCCAGTCGCTACCAAACATGAGACGGTCTATTCCAAAAACCCTGAACACCGTATCGAGGTAAGGATAGAAATCACCGGCGCTCCATTCTTTCCAGTCAGCCTCTGTAAATAAGCCCGATAGTTTGCAGAAGACATTCGGGTGCAACGCCATTTCACTTATTAGTATTTTCCAATCGTCGATTTTTTTATGCTTAATATCCGGCTTTGCACAATGATCAACAACAAATTTCTGATCTGGAAATGCTGATAAAAAGTCAACGGCCGGCTTCAACTGGTGATGATAAATCAATACATCGTATGTGTAATTGTAATGTTGCAAAGCTTGTATCCCTCTTCGAAAGTTTTCTCCGTACAGGAAATCGACAGGCTCTCCTTGAACGACATGCCGGTATCCTTTAATAATGTCGTATTGCGAAAAATATTCAAGGCGTTCGACTACGTTATCTGCACGCAGGTCCACCCATCCAACAATTCCTTTTATGATTGTATTTGTTTTTGACAGCTCTATGAGGAAGTGTGTTTCCAACTCGGATTGATCGGCCTGTACCGCCACGCATCCATCAATTTCATTTCTTTTAAATGTTTGTGCAACAGTAACAGGCAGGTAGTCCTGTTGAAGAACTTTCATATCCTTCATCCACGTATCTCTTTTTTTGTCGTACTTCCAAAAATGAACATGTGAATCGATCACCATGAGCAATGAGTTTGATAGACCAATAAAATTAGCAGAGTTATAGATTCTAAACTTAGCTCATTTAGCAATATAACTAACAGCCATTAGTTTTTTCAGCTAAATTTGCCTGTTTCAATGCACGCATATTATGATTGATACATCCCAGCATAAAGTCAGGATCGTTACAGCAGCTTCCCTTTTCGATGGCCATGATGCCGCCATCAATGTGATGCGTCGTATTATGCAAAGTAAGGGGGCGGAGATTATTCATCTGGGTCACAACAGAAGCGTTCATGAGATTGTAGAGTGCGCGATTGAAGAGGACGTACAAGGGATTGCAATCACTTCTTACCAGGGAGGACATGTAGAGTTCTTCAAATACATGAAAGATCTTTTAGAAGAGAGTGGCTGCGGTCATATCAAAATTTTTGGCGGGGGCGGCGGAACGATTCTTCCAGCGGAGATTGAAGAGCTGCATCAATATGGAATTACAAAAATTTATAGTCCTGACGATGGAAGGAAGATGGGATTGGAGGGGATGATCGAGGAACTCCTGGCCGAATGTCAAGCGGTAAAAAACATGACAGTGCCGTCGCCCGGCTCCCACCGTGTCTCCCCCAAAGGAGGAAGGGTTTCGAAGGGTGATCAAATTGAAAACACTAATGGCAATGGTTGGAAGTTTGCACTCGGGGAGTACAAAGATGTAATTAGTATTTCCCGCGCAATTTCAAAAGCCGAGAACGGAGAGGACTACACTCAGAGTTATAATGAAGTCCTTCCCATTCGCGAGGACTTGGGTGGGGCTGAGTCGCAGACAGCCGCCCATCCTGCAAGCACATCTCAAGATTGTCCTGTTCTCGGCATAACCGGTACCGGGGGTGCGGGTAAATCTTCGGTTACAGATGAAATTGTTCGACGATTTCTCAATACCTACACGGAAAAAACAGTCGCGGTTATCTCCGTCGATCCATCTAAGAAAAAAACAGGAGGTGCGTTGCTAGGAGACAGAATCAGGATGAATTCGATTTCGAATCCGCGCGCTTATATGCGAAGCCTTGCAACGAGAGAGACGGATAAAGCACTCAGTGCTCATGTAGAAGAAGCCATAGAAATTTGTCGCGACGCAAAATATGATTTGATTATTTTGGAAAGCGCTGGAGTTGGGCAGAGTGATACTTCTATCCTCGATTATTGTGATTTGAGTTTGTACGTGATGACGCCGGAATATGGCGCCGCATCGCAGCTCGAAAAGATCAATATGCTTGATTATGCTGACCTGATTTCCATCAATAAATTCGATAAGGCAGGCGCGTTGGATGCTTTAGCCGACGTACGTAAACAATACAAACGAAACCACGCCCTGTGGACTGCGAAAGAAGATGAATTACCTATCATCGGAACGATCGCGTCGCAATTCAATGACCCAGGAGTCAATAAACTGTTTGAACTGCTTGTTAGGATCACAGAGAACAAAACAGGCGTGAAATGGGGAGATAATAAAACATCGATGTCCGCAGACACAAAACACGAGGAAGGTCTTAAGTCTCTTATCATACCTCCGGCACGTGTTCGATATCTCAGCGAGATTACAGCAGCAATAAAAGAATATGACCAGCAGGTAAAAGATCAATCTATCATTGCAACGAAGCTGTACCAAATCCATGGAACAATTGAAATGATTAAGGAGAAGGGAGTGGAAGCTTCTGGTCTGCTTGAAGGATTAGGGGATGTGAAATCAAACCTTGAAGAGCAGCTTAATCCGGTTTCACGTACGCTTATCCAACACTGGCCGGAAAAGATTAAAGCGTATTCCGAGGATTATTATGAGTACAATGTTCGTGATAATGTGATCAGGCAGCCGATGTTCACTACCAGTTTATCAGGAACAAGAATTCCTAAAGTGCTTCTTCCTAAATTCAGGGACTGGGGAGATATCTTGCGCTGGCAATACCAGGAAAACGTTCCCGGACACTTTCCATTTACTGCAGGAGTTTTTCCCTTGAAACGGGAGGGCGAAGATCCAACAAGAATGTTTGCCGGCGAAGGTGGACCAGAGCGAACCAATAAACGCTTTCACTATGTAAGTCTTGGCCAGCCGGCTATCCGTTTGTCTACCGCATTTGACAGTGTAACACTCTATGGTGAAGATCCAGACCATCGCCCTGATATTTATGGGAAAGTGGGTAATAGTGGTGTGAGCATAGCAACCGTTGATGATGCAAAAAAATTGTATAGCGGCTTTGATCTCTGTAATCCAAAAACTTCCGTGAGCATGACTATCAACGGTCCTGCACCGATGTTGTTGGCATTCTTCATGAATGCAGCCATTGATCAGTTATGCGAAAAATGGATTGAAGAGAATGGACAATGGAATGATGTAAATAAAAAGATTGCAGAGAAATTTGGACCGGCCACGAGGCCATCTTACCATAACACGTCAGCACCTGATGGCTTGCCCGAAGGGAATAACGGCCTGGGACTAAAAATCCTCGGAGTTAGCGGTGATGAAGTATTGCCTGCTGATGTATATGAAGAGATCAAAGCAGAGGCATTGTCACAGGTACGGGGAACCGTGCAGGCGGACATTTTAAAAGAAGACCAGGCCCAGAACACATGCATATTTTCCACTGAGTTTGCACTAAAGTTAATGGGCGATGTGCAGGAGTATTTCATTTATAATAAGGTGAGAAATTTTTATAGTGTGTCGATCAGCGGCTATCACATCGCAGAAGCTGGTGCGAATCCGATCACGCAATTGGCTTTCACTTTATCGAACGGGTTTACATATGTTGAGTATTACCTCAGTCGCGGTATGAACATCGACGATTTTGCTCCTAACCTGTCTTTCTTCTTTAGTAATGGCATGGATGCAGAATACAGTGTGATCGGCCGCGTGGCAAGAAGAATATGGGCTAAGGCAATGAAATATAAATACAAGGCCAACAAGCGCAGCCAGATGTTGAAATATCACATTCAGACTTCCGGCCGAAGTTTGCATGCGCAGGAAATAGATTTCAACGATATCAGAACAACACTCCAGGCACTATACGCCATTTATGATAATTGTAATTCGCTTCATACTAACGCGTATGATGAGGCGATTACGACACCTACCGAAGAAAGCGTTCGCCGGGCCATGGCAATCCAGCTGATCATCAATCGCGAACTGGGCACTGCAAGAAATGAGAACCCAAACCAGGGTTCATTCCTAATCGAAGAATTGACCGACCTGGTAGAAGAAGCTGTACTGGTGGAATTCGATAGAATAACCGAACGAGGCGGCGTTCTTGGGGCGATGGAAAGAATGTATCAACGAAATAAGATACAGGAAGAGAGTCTTCAATATGAACATCTCAAGCACACCGGCGAATTACCGCTGGTGGGTGTGAATACTTTCTTAAATAAAAAGGGTAGCCCTACTATTCTTCCCAGCGAAGTTATCCGTAGCACCAGGGAAGAGAAGGAACAGCAGATCAATAACCTTCATGCATTTCAACAGCGCAATCAATCACGTAGTGGGGAAGCCCTGCGAAAGCTTCAACAGACGGCCATCAGCAATGGTAACTTGTTTGCTGAATTAATGGATAGCGTAAAGTATTGCTCACTTGGACAGATAACACATGCCTTATATGATGTAGGCGGGCAATACCGCAGGAATATGTAAAGCGCGTCTTTTTATAATTTCGATTGAGTTTTGCCAACATTATTTATGACACTTTACGGGCCTTCCAGGTTTTTTATTTGCAGACCTTGTTTATCTCCATCAAATAATCTTTATTTTAAGGTGCTTAAACATGTAGTATGCAATTCATCCACAAATACTTTCTTCAAACAAAACCGTTCAGCTGGAAAGAATTAATGATGGGGAGCGAAGAATGGTCCTTTTTAATGGAGACTGCTTTTCGGACACTCATTATGTTTTCAGTTGTACTGATAGGCCTTACCATATTAGGGAAACGTGGAGTTAAGCAGCTCTCAGTTTTTGAACTCGTTGTTATCATTGCACTCGGCTCTGCAGCTGGCGATCCGATGTTTTATAATGATGTTGGGCTGTTACCGGCGCTTGTTGTATTTACAATTGTTATCGGGCTATACGAGCTTGTGACTTATTTTGTTGGCCAAAGCAAAAAATTCGAAAACCTTCTTGAAGGCAAACCGGACCTTTTGATTAACGAGGGAATATTCGCCATCGAGAATTTCAAAAAAGAGGCTCTTGGGCAGGACGAATTTTTTGCTGAACTACGTTTGCGAGGCGTGTCTCAACTAGGACAGGTACAAACTGCGATTATAGAAACAAATGGCGGTATTAGTGTTTACTTTTACCCGGACACAGAAGTGAAATATGGACTACCGATTATGCCTGATAGTTTGGATGCACAAATAGAAAAAATATCAGTAACTGACCATTATGCCTGCACGTTTTGCGGTTTCACAGAAGAGGTAGAACCAACTTCCAAGCACGTCTGTTCTAAGTGTAAGAAAAATACATGGGTGAAAGCAAGCAAAAGGAGGCGTATCTCTTAACACACGAATTAGCACTAATGAAAGCGAATTGGCGTGAAGAAAGTATTAGGTCTTCCGATTTTCTTTTGCAGGTTGCATTTCATTTTCTTTCTCCTTTCCTTTAGCACGTTCATTTTCTTTCTCTCTTTCTTTTTGTGATTGCTGAATTGAGCCGTTTTCATCTTCTACTTCAACCTGTTTTGTGATCACTGCATAGTCATTCGGATGAATTGCGGACCCGAATTCTACTGCATATGCTTTCGTAAACTCTGCGCCGAAGTAGAGAATGACCGAAGAATAATAAACCCATACCAATAAAACAACCAGTGATCCAGCTGCACCGTAAGTACTTCCAACATCACTTTTGCCAATGTAAAAAGAGATCGCAAACTTGCCGAGCATAAAAAGTACCGCCGTGGCAAGGGCACCGGAGATGACATCCCTCCATTTAATTCTGGCATCAGGTAATACTTTGAAAATAACGGCAAATAATGTACTGATTACGGCTAAGGAGAGTAGAAGATTGACGATATAGAAGATTATCACGGTAACATCGGGAAATGCCCTGGCAAGGCTTTTGCTAAGTGCCTCCACCAGATAAGAAATTCCAAGAGATACGAGCAATAAAAATCCCAGACTTACAATCACAGAAAATGACAGCACACGATTGGTCAGCAGTTTCAACCATCCCTTTTTAGGCTTCGGCTTTATTCCCCAGATGGAATTAATTGAGTCCTGAATTTCTGCGAATACGCCTGTAGCACCAATTAGCAGTGTAATTATCCCGATGACGGCGGCTACGTTCCCTTTGTCGCTAATAGACGCGTTTTTGATTATGTCCTGTATTTGTTTCGCAGAATCGCTGCCCACGAAACCTTCAATTTGTCCATAAATCGTCCCTTCAATTGCCTCTCGTCCAAAAAAAAGGCTACACAAAAAAATGATAACAATCAGGAGCGGTCCCAGGGAGAAGACTGTGTAGTAAGCCAAGGAGGCGCTGAGTTTCAGAACCTTGTCGTCCGAGAAACCGTTAAAAGACTGCTTTAGCACTTTCCATAGTCCTTTGAAGGAAAACTTCTTCATGTACCAATTTTAATAACCGTAACAATAAAATTGTACCAGCAGTTCTGGGGAATGGTTCATCGCAATAAATGAGAAACAAAAACTATCATTGTAGTGTTGAAACTGTTCGACTGCACGATGAAAAAAATCTTTACCAACCTTACTTTTTGGGTGTTGACGGCAATCACTACAGGTGCATTGCTTGGTCATTTTTCACCGGACACTGCCGTACAAATGCAGCCGCTTGGAAAAGGATTTATTGAAGTCGTAAAGCTCTTCATCAGCCCTATTATATTTCTTACGATCTCCCTGGGTATTAGCGGAATGGGTAATTTAAAAAAGGTAGGACGGGTTGGCGGCAAAGCAATTTTGTATTTTGAAATTGTAACTACGCTCGCCCTGATCATTGGAATCATAGTAGCTAACGTGATTCAACCGGGCCGCGGCGTTAATACAAATGCTGTTACCGGTGGGGATATATCAACCTACACCAAAGGAGCTTCTGCTTTTAGCTGGTGGCAATTTGTGAAAGATAATTTCACTATCCAGGTTTTACTTTTTTCAATAGCGTTTGGAATCTTCCTGAGCAAATATAAAGGACGTCAAAAGATCATCGAAGTACTCAGTATTATCTCAAAATATGTTTTCAAGGCACTTCACTTCGTAATGCTCTTTGCTCCCATCGGGGCGTTTGGCGGAATGGCGTATACAATCGGCAAGTATGGACTTCAAACATTGGTGCCGCTCGGCAAGCTGATGATCACCGTGTATGTCACAATGGCTATATTTATTTTTTTGGTACTGGGCTTATTATTGAAATATTATAGAATCAAGCTTTGGGCATTTTTAAAATACATACGCGAAGAGTTATTGATCGTACTTGGCACTTCCTCTTCGGAAGCAGGACTTCCTTCCCTCATGGAAAAACTCGAGCGCATGGGATGCACAAAGTCGGTTGTGGGATTGGTAGTGCCAGCCGGTTACTCCTTTAACCTTGACGGTACGACGATTTATCTTTCGATGGCAACTATTTTCCTTGCGCAAGTGTACAATGTTCATCTGGAAACAACGCAGGTGCTAACCATCATCGGCATATTGATGGTTACTTCAAAAGGAGCGGCAGGAGTAACAGGAAGCGGTTTCGTGGTGCTCGCTTCAACACTTACCGCAATAAAAGTTATTCCGCTGGAAGGCCTGGCCCTATTGTTAGGGGTTGACCGCTTCATGTCTGAAGCCCGTTCCATAACAAACTTCATCGGCAACGGCGTAGCTACCGTATGGCTCGCTAATAACGAAAAAGAATTCAATCGAAATAAAATGGAAATTGCCTTTAAGCGTATTGGGGAAACGGAGAATATTCTTACGGACAATTTGAAATGAAGAAAGATGAATCCGTGAGAAATGAATAGGGCGCGCGATTTAATCTACAATTAGAGAATCCACACAATCTAGGGAACAGGATCATAGCCATGTCCGCCAAATGGATGGCAGCGTGAAATTCTTTTAACGGCTAACCAGGTTCCTTTAAACACTCCATATTTCTTCAAAGCTTCCAGCGCGTAGTTAGAGCATGTGGGTGTAAAGCGACACTTATTGGGGCCGAGAATAGGCGAGATGGTCCATTGATATAACTTGATAATCGCTATAAATGGGAAACTAGCTACGCGGAGTATCCGTTTCATGAATGATGGTTATCAGTTTTTGTAAAGCGATCTGGATTCTGTCTTTTACAATTTCAAAAGCCGGCAGATTCTTATCCGTATATACAAAGAAAACTGCCAGCTTCTTTTTGCGAAGCGTTAACTCACCATTTAGCTTATTTTTCTGAAGCCGGTAAGCTTCTTTTGTAATTCGTTTGATCCTGTTTCGGTCAACTGCTCTTTTGAAGTTACGTGTACTTGCGCTAAAGCCGGCCTGTAACGGGCTGGTTAGTTCCTCCATGAAGGAATAATAAATCCTGAAAGGAAAAACAGAAAAGCTTTTGCCTTCCCTGAACAATTGTTCAATGAACTTGCGTTGTTTCAGTCGTTCGTTTTTGCCAAGAGTAAACGTCTTCGCCAATGTAAACAGTTGTCAAAACTAAAAAAGCTCCGAAAGTTCGGAGCTATAAAATATTTATATGCTGCGCTTCTTTGTGAAGCAATCAGATTACTTCAGTTTGCTTTCGTCAGAAATACTCAATTTCTTGCGGCCTTTTCTGCGACGAGCCGCCAGGACCTTACGTCCGTTAGCCGTTTCCATGCGTTTACGAAAACCATGAACAGTTTTACGGCGCTTTGTGTGAGGTTGAAATGTACGTTTCATTATTTAATTTTTTTCCCGTTTTGTAATGCCTGTGGAGTAACAGACTGTTTTCCAACACACGATGGGCACCATCCCATACATGTTATGAAAGGACCGCAAAGGTAATGCAAATCAGCACTTAGGCCAATAGATTTTTATAAAATAGGCTATCGTAGCAGCGAAGTTTTTTGCGTATTCACAAAGGTGCGCGCTATAGGTTGACATGAGCCGATTTTACTGGTTGCCCGAAGAAGATACTGGCATGATTGTCAAAATCTTCGACTGAATCGGTAGTATAAAACCTGTATTCTGATTGTTTTGTGCACAGTTTTTCAATTTCGGGATGACGCTTGAGGTAGTCGGCCAGGCTATCAGCTACGATTTCTCCCTGTGAGAGAACCTGGATGCCTGGAGGCAAGAACTTCTTTATTGAGTTTATCAATAGCGGATAATGCGTACATGCGAGCAAAACAGTATCGATCTTATCGGATTTGTGAAATAGCGAGTCAATATGTTTTTTTACAAAATACCCTGCACCTGCGCCATTGTGTTCTTTATTCTCAATAAGAGGCACCCACATCGGGCATGCTTCCTGGTAGACAGAAACTTCTGGAAATGTCTTTTCAATTTCCATGGCGTACGAATTAGATTGAACCGTGCCGGTGGTTGCCAAAATACCTACATGCTTTGTCTGTGTATATTTTCCGATAATTTCCGAAGTAGGTCTAATCACTCCCAATACTCGTTTTTCAGGAGCCAGTGTGGGTAGATCCTTTTGCTGAATTGTTCTCAAAGCCTTGGCCGAAGCCGTGTTGCATGCCAGGATTACAAGATGACAGCCGTTTGTAAAAAACCATTTTACACAGTCCAGTGTGTAATGATAAACTGTATCGAACGAACGGTTTCCGTATGGAGCTCTTGCGTTGTCTCCCAGGTACAGGTAGTCATATTGAGGAAGCCTGGCTAATATTTCTTTCATAACGGTTAAGCCGCCATAGCCTGAATCGAATATGCCAATAGGATGAGTAAAAGACATATTCAAAAATAAGTGATAAGTTTATTATGATAGAGGCTTCAAAAACGAAAAGCCGTTCTGTGTCGAACGGCTTTTACTTATTTTTTGACGAATTCTTATTGTTTGGGAGCTGGCTTCGGAGCCGTAGTGGGAGGCGTTGTTGTTGTTTGAGCCGGAAGCTTAATATTCAATTTCTTAGCAACTAAAGGAATAATATCTTCACCCGGAGGAGCAACCAGTAAGGCATTTTTTTCAAACACATAACCATATCCATTCTCTTTGGCAACGGCTTGAATGGCATCGAAAGCTTTCTTGTTTATTGGCCCGATTAATTCCTGTTGTTTTTGTTGTAACTGCTGTTGAATTCTTTGTTCTTCACCCTGAAGATCTTGCAGCATTTTTTGTAACTCTGTTCTCTGAACGTCTTTCCTTGCCTGGGTCATGCTAGCAGAATCCTTATTGAATTTTCCGATGGCCGTTTCCAGCGTATTCTGTTTATCCTGTGCATTTTGAACAAGGGCATTTCTGAATTGTGTGAGATTTGAATCCGCCTTTACGGTTTCAGGCATAATGCTGATCAGTTCTTCGGTACTGATATAACCGATTTTGTTTTGTGCAGTTACTGGTGTTGCGGCAATCAATAAAACGCTCGCTACTACCGCAATGGTAAAAAACTTTTTCATGCTTTTTCTTTTTTTAGGGTCACCGGGGGGTTTAGCTTCCCGATAATATTTTTATTAAGTTGAAAATGGCGCCCCCAACGTTGTTTTACCGAGGATGCTTTGGCTTTTATTTAACGCCCAATTCCCTTAGCACATCTTCGCTTCGGTCCAATTTTGGGTCGGCAAAGATAATAGTAATTCCTTCACTTTTGTCTAAAATAAAATCATATTGACGGTTCACAGCAATTTTCTGTATTGCGTTATACACCCTATCCTGTATGGGTTTTACCAGATCTTGCCTCCTTTTGAAAAGATCCCCTTCGAAGCCAAAACGTTTCCGCTGTAAATCGCGCAATTCCTTCTCTCTCACGAAAAGCTCGTCTTCTCTTTTTTTCTTCAGTTCATCGCTCAGCAAGACCTGTTCAGCCTCGAAATTTTTGTACATTCTGTCTAAATCGGATTGCTTGGTGTCTATTTCTTTTTGCCATTGAACACTGAATTCATCAAGTTTTTTTTGCGCCTCCTGGTAATCAGGAATCTTATCAAGAATGTACTTTGTATCCACAATCGCGTAGCGTTGGGCAGTGGCTCCAATTGCGAAGATGAACATGGTGCATACAACAAGCCATATCTTTTTCATATATGTCGTTTTATAAAGTTTAATAAATTATTCCGGCTCGAAACCCAGCATGAACGTAAAGCGGGTTGCATCCTTAAACTTCGCACCGGGTCTCAAACGATCAAACCCAACGCCATAATCAAATCCGAGCAAGCCAAACATCGGCAGGAAGAAGCGTGCGCCCACACCAGCACTTCTGCGTAAGCGGAATGGATTGTAAGTTTTGTAATCATACCAACCATTGGCCGCCTCAAACCAGGTAGACCCGTAGATAGTACTACTGGGATTTGTTGAGAACGGAAACCTAAGTTCGATGGTATATTTATTGAACATAGTAAAATACTGCTGTGCACTTTGCTGGTCAGGATTGATCTTGGGATTTGAGTTTTCATATACCGGATAACCCCGATGGGCAATGATATCATACCCCAGGATATAACTTCCGTTTGCCAGCCCTGCATCACCCACCTGGAAGCGTTCAAATGGTGAAAATGGAATGTCCTTATTGTATCGACCCATGAACCCATACTTAGCTGCTACTTTCAGCACAAATTGCTTACTCTTATCCGCGCCCATCGGTTTCCCAATTGGAATATACCATTCAGCATTCAGACGCCACTTATGAAATTCAGGTGCTTCATAACTCTTTTGGTTTCGTTTAACCGGATCAAATTCATTCCGGAACAGGGAATAGGGTGGTGTGAATTGACCGCTCAAAAGAAAATTCGAACCGCTTGTTGGAAATATAGGGTTTGGACCCGCGGAATTTCGCGCTAATGTAATTTTCACATTGAAGTTGTTGGAAGTACCACTATCAAACTCGTTTGTGAATAGCCGGTAGTTTTGTAACCTATATTGGGTGAAATTGACCGAATAAATAAGTTGGAAGAAGTCATCAGGCCACTTCAACTGCTTCCCAAGTGATATTGACGCACCAAAGTTTTTCAGCTTGTTTGTATCACTGAAGTAATACCGGTTGTTATTATCAATTCCGCCAGTACGAAAAACACTCTTGTATAAACTTACTGTAAACGAATTTCTTTTTTTACCTCCCAACCATGGTTCAGTGAACGAAAGATTATACGATTGATAAGCCCGCCCATTCGACTGAACTCTTACGCTCAACTTCTGACCATCGCCGGTTGGCAAGGGATCCCAGGCTTTTTTACTAAAAATATTCCTTATCGAGAAGTTGTTAAATGAAACACCAAGGGTACCAGTTAAACCAATACCGCCACCCCAGCCAGCGGAAAGCTCTAACTGGTCAGAGGATTTTTCTTCAACAGTGTAGTTAATGTCAACCGTGCCATCGTCGGGATTTGGAACCGGGTTAATACCGATCTTCTCCTGGTTAAAATATCCCAACTGTGCAATCTCGCGGTTTGAGCGAATAAGATCACTACGGCTGAATTTTTCGCCGGGCAATGTTCTGAGTTCCCTTCTGATTACATGTTCCTTTGTCTTCTCATTACCGGAGATCGTTACGTTTTTGATAGTGGCCTGGGGGCCTTCTCTTAGTCTGATCTCAAAATCGATTGTATCGTTATATACCGCGGTCTCTACCGGATCTACCGCGAAGAAAAGGTAGCCATCATCCTGGTACAATCCGCTGATATCGCCTCCTTCAGCTGTTAATTGCTTACCCAATTTTTTATTAAGTACATCCAGGTTATAGATATCTCCTTTCTTAATTCCCAATATGAAGTTCAGGATGGAATCGGAATATTTTGTATTACCTCTCCAGGTAATATTTCCAAAGTAGTATCGCCTTCCTTCATCAACTTTCAAGTCTACATTTAAATTTCCGTTTTTATTGTAATACTGTGTATCGGCAATGATAACCGCATCGCGAAAGCCGAGAGAGTTATAAAATTCCAGCACCTTTTCCTTATCCTCTTCGTACTTTTTTTGATTGAATTTGGCTGAACTGAATAATTTAAAACGGAAGTATGGGTCTAGAAAATCCCGGGTTTTGGATATGGATAAAAATCCCATCCCTGCCATGTACTTGCCGAAATTTACGGGGTCGTTTTTACCGTAAGGTCCTTGCTCATTCGAAGGAAACAGGGTGATCTTAGTCATCTCCTTAGTTCCTTTCAGTTGCTTTTTTAGCTTTAGCTCAGCCACACTTTCATTACCATAAAAACTGACCTGGTTGATACGTACTTTTTTTCCTTTCTCTACGAAAAAAGTAACGTTTACCGAGTTCGGAAGCGCGGCATCTTTTTGTTCCTGGATGTTTACTGTCGCACTCTGGAATCCTTTATCAGTATAGTACTTTTGAATGGCCTCAACAGCGCTTCTCTTCACATTTTCCGTTACTACGCGCCCAGGGATAAGACCAGTTTTCGTTTGTAATTCGTCTTGCTCCGATTTTTTAATTCCTTTAAAAAAGAATTTCGAAAGCCTCGGACGTTCGGTAACCTCGATTTCGATATATATATTGCCACCATCTATCCGCGTTAGATAGATATGAACATTGGCAAAAAGGTTTTGCTTCCAAAGATTGAGAATCGCCTTACTAAAATTATCGCCACCGGGAATCATTACTTTATCGCCAACATTGATACCAGAAATTGATACCAGCAACTGCTCATCCAGATGTTTTGTACCCGTAACTTTTATGCCTGCAATCGTATATTCTTTTGGAACTTTTGAACTGGTAACTTCTAAAAGAGCGGGATCTATGGAAGTTGGTAGGGTGTCAGTAACCTGAGCTTGTATCGAAACTGTAAGAAAAAGAGATAAGGCCAGCAAGTAAGAACTTGAGGTAAACTTCCACTGCATTCCGGGTTTTTTAATGTAGGGCAAATTAAAAGGATTTATTAAAAGTATTTGTTAAACTCCTGCTGGCGATCGCACGAATATCAGTCCAGGAGCGATTTTTAAATAAGGGGGAGTGTTAAATCATCTTGTAGTTGATCGCTTGTTTTTCCAAAGCGACGTTCTCTTTTCTGGAAGTCGAGAATAGCTTCGTACAAATTTTCTTTACGGAAGTCAGGCCATCTAACGTTAGTAAAATATAATTCAGCATAGGCCAATTGGTATAATAAGAAATTACTGATCCTGTATTCTCCGCTGGTGCGAACCATCAGTTCCGGATCAGGAAACTGGCGTGTACACAAATACTGCTCCAAAGTATCCTGTGTTATCAGCTCTGGCTCTATCTTACCGGTTTTCACATCTGTTGCTATTTGTTTCACGGCCTGAACCAACTCCCAACGGCTACTATAACTGAGTGCCATAATCAGGTTCAAGCCGGTATTTCTACTTGTGAATTCAAGAGATTCGCTGAGTTCTTTACGCGCATACTCCGGCAACATATTCATGTCGCCGATGACATGAAGCTTAATATTGTTTTTGTTAAGTGTCTCGGTTTCTTTTCTGATCGTTTCGACAAGTAGTTCCATGAGCCCGGTAACCTCATAGGCCGGCCGATCCCAATTCTCCGTGGAAAAAGCATAGAGGGTAAGGTACTCGACGCCAAGCTCTGCACAACCTTCAACAATGTCCCGAACACTTTCAACTCCATGAAAGTGCCCATATAAGCGGTCCTTTCCCTTTTCACGCGCCCACCTTCCATTTCCATCCATTATGATGGCGATATGACGCGGTAAACGCTCCAGATCAATATGCGTTTTCAAACTGTCCATTACTCTTTAAAAGTTAAGAAGGGGGCAAATGTACAAAAACCCGGCTAGAGTGTGTAGATAAAGCCAGGTATTCTGCCAATTAACAAAAGTGTGCCGAATCGAATCAGCCGTCGCCTATTGTGCCGAAGGACAACGATATGAAGTCAGGTTCATAGAGAAGGTAACCTCGGCTATCACATACTGATCTTTTTGTTTCGGATAGCCTCGTTGCCTTCCTGCAATCCCAATGGGAGTTCCTGTTTCGTAGGAGCGATCTTGTAAAAGACCCGCGGTCGAAGGTGCAATGGAGCCGTCGGGTTGACGAATGCCCGGAAACCGGTCGATACCAATATACGTCTTACTGACGTCATCAATGTAGTCGGTAGTGGTGAACCGATGTGTGATTTCTAATCCTATATTCATTCTGTCATTGATCGCATATTTAACTCCCACTCCAAAGGGAAAGCAAAATCCCATCGTGCTGTAGGGTTTTCGGTCCGGATAAGCACTATCACCTTGTCCTTCAGTACCCAATGGACGAAGCAAAACCTTCTTCCCGTCTAAAAAAGCGTAAGGATCATAACTAAAAATGCCAGCACCTAAAGTCACATATGGAGTCCACCTGTGATAAGGATCACCGGGAATAAATTTGAAGAAATTGAAGTCGCCCTGTACAGCGAGTTCGAACAGATTTGTATTAAAGCTTAGGTTTCTTCTTCTCTGGAAGTCATTGTCCGTATTATAAATATCTGAATATCCCAGTTGTGTAAAATGTGCGCTCACCCGGATACCAGTGTAATTTCCAAATTGCTTACGAAAAAAAGCACCTACAGCGAGTTTGGGGCGGTTTAGGCTTGCTCTTGTATTGAGGTCTCCGAAGTAATGTGAAGCACCCACAGATATACCAATTTCTCCCTCGTGTGTTATACTTTCCCATTGAGCATTGGCTTTATTTATTCCCATAGCGGAAATGAGTACGGCAAGAGCAAAATATTTCTTCATGTTTTGCAATATAATGAACAATATAAGAAAATTAAGTGTTTGCATCCAACGCTTTCAAACACTATTTTCTTTCATCATAAACGTTAATTTCTGGTATCAAGTCCCCACGAAAGTTTAGAACGAAGGGTCTGTAAAAAATTGTTCTCATTCAAACGCACCAGGCTGATTGTGAAAGCTTCCCGCCGCACAGCGAGTTGTATTTTCTTATCTACAATCTCTTTCCGGGAATCGAGTGCACAAATAAAGTTATCCGTTCTGCCCTCTACTTCAAATGAAATGATGTTGTTATCAGGAACAACTATGGTTCTAACATTCAAATTGTGCGGTGCTACCGGGGTTATCACTAAACTTCCAGATTCCGGGAACACAATTGGTCCTCCGCAACTGAGTGAATAGCCGGTAGATCCCGTAGGAGTAGCTACTATCACACCATCGGCCCAATAAGTATTTAAGAAATCACCGTTTAAATAGGTATGGATTTTTATCATCGGGGACGTATCGGTTTTATGGATCGCGAATTCATTCAACCCGTAAGGCATGTTATTGAACAAGACCTTATTTGCGTCTAGATGGATCAGAGATCTTTTTTCGATGACGTACGTCCTGTCAATAAGAGCCTGGATAGCTGTTTGATATTCTTCATGACCCATACTTGCCAGGAATCCCAATCTTCCAAAGTTAATTCCCAATACAGGTATGTTTTTATTCCTCACCAGTGTCACTGTATCCAATAAAGTTCCGTCACCTCCGAGACTGATTAAGAAATCAATTGAGGCATCCAGGTTTTGGGAATCATGAAAGACTGCCGGCTCCTCGGAAAATCTAAGATAGTTACGGATTGTTTCGTAAAATGGTTGGGAGATTATGATGTCAATGTTCTTCTTTGATAATTCGTCAAACAATTGTTGTACAGCGGGATGCTGATCAGAATCAATGATCCTGCTATAGATAGCTACCTTCATGTATCAAGATTATATTCATGTTATCGAGAGCCGTGCATAGAGGGGCGATTGATCCTGTCAGAATTCATTCTTAAGGTGTAAAAATAGCCCGTTTTGACCTAATTGGTTGAAGCTATAATCGAGGCGCAAAACAAAATCGTAAAAAGTTACGACGTCGATTCCAAACCCCGCTGAGTAAAGTGGCCGGTTGACCAGCGAATTATTTGTAAAGTATTTATTATACACATATCCATAATCAAAGAACACTTTTGGATAAATGCGGAACGGTATTTCATCGTGCGTTCGGGATTGTATAAACGTTGGCACTGAAAATTTAAGAAGTTCATAACGCAACGTATGTCTCCACAAGGTGGCCGCTACGCCATCTATTACATACTTTTCAAGGCCTCGAACATACAGGTCGCTATATCCGAGCATTCGCTGATTAATGAACGGTTGGTCAAATGGAAGACGAATCATGCCGAAACCCTGCCACCCAAAATATGTTTTATTCGCAAGGCGCCAGGCCCGTGTAAACTTAGCACCGAGCTGCCACATGCTCACATCACTATTCAAGCCTCTTTTCAAAAGCGATGCTTCAGCCAGCCATCCGGTCAGGGGATACGGTATATAATCAGCGTTATTATAGGTTAAGGTATATGAGATTTCGGGATAACTTATTTTGTTTTCATCAGTATTAAAGTATTTTGGATTTAGTGTGATAATCTCGGGATCCACCTCGTGGTGAACAAAGCCCAGCCTGAACGAATGAATCGTTTTTATTTTAGGCCGGTAAGTATATTCAATGCTTGCATTCCATCTTCGGGTGCCCGATAATGTATCAACGAAATGTTGCTGGTTTCTTATCGTTTGATAGTTCACCTCCCTATTGAATGCGTACGCTACGCCAACTTTGTAACCATGTTTGAGGTTTTTGTCGGCATAGGGTTGTTCATATTGAAATTGAATCTGCTTAGTATACCCCGTAATCAGCCACAACCTTAATTTGTCGTTCCGCCCGGTAAAATTGTAATAGGTAAATTTGAAGCCATAGTTCACCCGGTCCAATCCAAGTCCCTGGGTTGCCCATTCTGTAAGGTTTCTATCAACAGGTTTCACATATGGAATTGGAAAGATGTACCATCGCTCCTTAACTGCAATGATGATATCAACATAGTACCCCCGAAAAGATTTTAGGGCAACAACTACATCATTGAATAAAGTAGTATTCATTAATCGCTGACGTGAGGTTTCAAAACCCTGTACGAGTGCCGGCAGTGTCACTGAATCGCCTCTTTTAAACGCAATCTCCCTTTCGATGATGTAAGATTTTGTTCGCTTATTTCCTTCAATTACTATATTACCAATAATAAATGGCGCTGGATTATTTGATTCGACAGAAACGAGAGGAGCCGAAAGGGGAAGATCCATTAAGCTGTCGGGCAGAGAGGACTGGCCCTGGATGATCATCTGGCAAAACAATAAATAAAAAAGAGTCCAATATTTTTTTGATATCCGCATGTTCGCAACCATCCCCCGAGCCATCCTTTTAAGATAAGATTAAATGCAAGTTAGAGGTTAGAAGTACGAACTAAAGAAAATTTTTACTTCGTACGTCCAGGCTTTAAATATTAAGATAATTCATTAAATGGTCGTAATTATCTTTTAATTCGTTCTCATATAACTCCTCACCGAAGTAGTATTTCACTTCGTATTCATATCTCTGGAAGGTGGCAACAATGTCTGAAATTTCGAATTTATTAATTTTCAGAGTTACAAAAAAGGCCTCGAGTGTATTATCCCAATAAGTATTTAGTTGAGTGATTTGTGCATCGTTGGTTTCGACCAGCTTGCTAATCTCTGCAAAAGAAAAATTGCGTTGATCCATTTGAATGATAATCAAACCCCCTGGTTCACTGGCTCCGGTGATTTTACCGAGTTGCTTTAACAGATCGGTAGCAGGGATTACGCCTACAAATTCATTTTCATTTTCAATTACGGGCACAATGGTAAGATTGTAATCGTTCGCTGTTTGGACAGACTCAATGAAATGGGTATTCGCCCGTACGGCAACTTTAGAAAAGTGTGTATGGATAGATTGAAGTGAGGCAGTATTATCTACATTCATCAGATCCTCTTCGAAAACCAATCCAAGATATTTTTCTTCCCCGACAACAGCCAACTGTGTAATATGGAATTCAGACATAAGCTCCAGGGCCTGAAAGATGGAATCGTTCAGGGTAAGAGTGGGTATAGAAGCAGATATCAATTCCTTGTTTAACACAATAAGTAATGTTGAAAGGTTACTAACTCGTCAATAATCCTTACATGTCTTCAACGTACTAGACTGAATTTTTCAGGCGACCGCTGCGGGCTCATTCAATTTTGTCAAAAATTTATGCAAAATGCGGTTGAACTCCCCAGGCACCTCCATCATTGGCGCATGACCGCATTTATCAACAAAATGTAATTCGCTACGAGGGATTAGCCTGTGAAATTCCCGGCCAACGAAAGGAGGGGTAATCGTATCGTTATTTCCCCAGATAAGTAACGTAGGTTGTTTGATTTGATTGAGTTCTTCGCCCAAATTATTTCTGATAGCGCTTTTAGCAAGTGAAATTACCTTTACTGCTTTCAGCCGGTTGTTCACGATCCCATACACTTCATCTACGAGTTCTTTGGTTACGTTGGTAGGGTCGTAAAATGTTAATTCTGTTTTCTTCTTAATATACTCATAATCGCCCCTCTTCGGATAGCTATCGCCCATTCCATTTTCGAACAAACCGGAACTTCCTGTTAGGATTACCGATTTAATCTTTGCCGGATGTTTCAATACGTGTAATAAGGCCACATGTCCGCCTAAAGAATTTCCTAGTAAATGAACGTTCTTATAATCCCGATGTTCAATAAACTTGTAGACAAATTTTTCGAGTCCGCCAACGGTGGTATGGAGTAAATCGAGATCAAATAACGGCAGCAGAGGTACGATAACTTTGTTGTGATGCTTGAAGTATTCAATTATTTCACGGAAGTTGCTGAGAGCGCCAAATAAACCATGCAACAAGATCAATGGCTCTCCATCTCCCTCTTCGACAAACTTAAACTTCTCCACTTGTTTGATCTCGTAATCCATTGATGAATAAGTTGAATCTTATAATTAAGCGCTAAAATACTTTTTTTAGTGCAAAAAACATATTACAAGGATGTAAAGGGTGTGCGGGCAATGTCGTTTATTAAAGTTGCGGTGTGAACTCATTGACACTTAATGGAAATTTCAAGTGATGTCACGTAGGCCGACTCGCTTTCTTAATATGAAGGTAAAAAAGAAACCTGTTTTGACATACTTTCAAAAAATGCTTTTAACTCATCGAACATGTCCTTAAAAAAAGGAATCACTGCACCTAGTCCATCAATGATATAAGGGCCCAAAGGCTTAACCCAGGAATATACCCTTGATTCTATGATGGTTTCTTCCTTCACGATTTGTAATTGTTCGGCAAAAAAGAGCAACACACTAAACACGATAGTGTATAATAAAATATACAGTACCGCACCTGCCACCCTGTTCGCCCATCCCAGGAATGCAACCTCAACAGTTTTGTGAAGTATGTTGGCTCCTAGCCTTACCAATACCACCACAACTATAAAAACGAGGATAAACGATATTACCGGTAGCCAACGCGCCGAGACATTTACCGAATCATCGAGATAGCCCGCGGCCACGGTAGATAGCTTCATTGCAGCGGCAAGTCCGATAATAATTGCTATAATTGAAAATATACCGATGATGAATCCGCGCTGCAAGCCTTTAATTGCCCCGGCTACTAAGAAAATGAGAAAAATTATATCAAGTAGCATGTGGGATGTGAGATGTCATGATGAATGGTGAATGGACGGTCGTTAGTCGATGGCCGTTGACCGTTGGCTGATGATAAGGCGACCGGTGATTAAATGGTTTTTTATGTTTGGATTGTGTATCCTCATACAACGTTCTACATCGCATATCACTCATCGTACATTATTACGTGTAACA
>DAINQQ010000036.1:0-32587 GCA_036742645.1 Flavitalea sp. | reverse complement strand
GCATCCGAATGCAGATAAACTAAAGGTTACAAAAGTAAACGTCGGTAACTTAAACCCTCTGCAGATTATCTGTGGTGCTGCAAACGTTGCTTCAGGACAGAAAGTTATTGTTGCACCTGTTGGAACAACTATCTACCCTAGTAACAAAGAACCGCTCGTGATGAAGATTGCTACGATACGTGGCGTTGAAAGTCACGGTATGATCTGCGCCGAGGATGAAATTGGGATTAGCAATGATCACGCAGGTATTATGGTTCTGCCCCATGAAGTAGAACCTGGCACCCCGGCAATCGAATATTTTAAACCATATACTGATTGGATTTACGAAATCGGTTTAACACCGAACCGAATGGATGCGATGAGCCATCTGGGCGTTGCAAGGGATGTGTGTGCTTACCTGGTTCATCACGGTAAAAAACATTATACAGTAAGAAGTCCTTTTCTCGATGATTTGGCTATTGATAATATTACCCTGCCTATTACAGTTAGTATCGAAAATAAAAATGCCTGTCAGCGATACAGCGGTGTCTCCATCTCAAACGTGACAATCGCTGACTCCCCCGGTTGGTTGCAGCAAAAACTACGTTCGATCGGACAGCGGCCAATTAACAACATTGTGGACATTACCAATTTTATCCTGCACGAAACCGGTCAGCCATTGCATGCGTTTGATGCAGAGAAGATCAAAGCAAAAAAGATTGTTGTAAAAAATTTGCCGGACGGAACAATATTCAAAACGCTTGATGAAAAAGAGAGAAAGTTAAGCAGTAAGGATCTCATTATCTGCAATGGTGACGATGAGGGGATGTGTATAGCCGGTGTATTCGGAGGTGTAAACAGTGCCGTTGTAGCTACAACAAAAAATATTTTTCTTGAAAGCGCATGGTTTAGCCCGGTTGACATCCGCAGAACTTCATTTCGCCACGGGCTTCGTACCGACGCGGCTATGCGTTTCGAAAAGAATGTGGACATCAGTAACACGGTGCGCGTATTGAAGCGTGCCGCCCTGTTGATCACCGAAACTACAGGTGGGCAGATCGCTTCTGATATCGTGGACATCTATCCAGGTCAACAGCCCAGAAACGAGGTAAGCTTGAAGACTTCCTATCTTAAAAAGTTGAGCGGAAAAAATTATGATACCGAAGCCGTAAAAAAAATATTGGTGGCGCTCGGATTTGAAATTACCAAACAAGACGCCATCGAGCTTCGCGTATCCGTCCCTTACAGCAAGCGCGATATTTCTATTCCAGCTGACATAGTTGAAGAAATTATGCGCATTGACGGGTATGATAATATTGAAATTCCTGCATCGATAGCTATTACGCCTTCAGTAGAAACGGGAAGATTTAAATACGCTTATAAAGAAAAAATCTCGAACTACCTGATTGGCTCAGGTTTCCATGAAATATTTACAAACTCCATTACGAACGCTGCTTATTTCGAGGACGCAGACCTGGCGGCAGGTGTAAGGCTACTAAATAACCTGAGCGCTGTTCATAACATCATGCGGCCCTCGATGCTTGAAACCGGTCTGGAAGCGGTGGCATATAATTTGAATCGTAAAAACACCGACCTGCAGTTCTTTGAGTTTGGAAAAACGTATTCGTCTACTGATATAGCATCCTACCAGGAAAAAGATCATCTGTGCATTTATATCACCGGCAACAAAACTGTTGATTCCTGGAGAACTAAAGCCCAGCCCTCCGACATATATTATCTCAAAGGAATAATTACCAGGATTATCGATTTAACAGGGTTAAGAGATCCACAATGGAAAATAATTACTGACCAAAAATTGGATTATGCGGTAGAACTTTTGCTCAATGACCAACCTGTTGTAAAAGCCGGGAATGTAAAAAAGCATGAACTCGCCCGGTTCGACATCAAACAGCCCGTTTTGTTTGCAAGTTTCGATTGGAAAGCTCTCGAAACACTGATAGAGAGCCAAACGATAAACGTTCAAGAATTGCCAAAACAACTTCCTGTCTATCGCGACCTCGCAATGATCGTTTCAAAATCGCTGGCCTATGAGTCGGTTGAAAATAGTTTGCGAAAACTGGGATTGAATAAACTTAAAGACATCAGGTTGTTTGATATATTTGAAAGTGAGAAATTGGGAGGAGATAAGAAATCCCTTGCAATCAGCCTGACATTTCTTGATGAAGAAAAAACATTAACGGACACAGAAATCGATTCAATGATGAGCAAATTGATGGGTACGCTTGAAAAGGACCTACATGCGGAAATAAGAAAATAAAATCTGAAAACACCCGTAAAAACGGTTGCTAAATCAAGTTATATGTCGCCAACTGAAGTTCAGCTTAAGAGGATTCACGACAAAGCCAATCAATTGGTGAAGCAATATCATCAACTGCAAATTGAAAATGAACAATTAAAAAAAGAAGTCAGATCTTCTCTTGAAAAGCAGGAGTTGTATAAAAATAAAGTGGAGAATCTCGAAGAAAAGGTCGCTGTGTTAAAAACTGCAACCGGACAATTGAATGATGCCGACAAAAAAGAAGTTGAAAAACGGTTAAATCATTACCTGAAAGAAATAGACCGTTGTATCACGATGCTCAGCGAATAGTTAGATTCTTTTTACAAGACGTAACTGCTGAATTTCATCCTCTCCTTGCGAAAGCTCCAGGGTATACACGCCGTAGGGCAAATCGTTGAGACCTTTCCACGTTATTTCAGGTTGATCTGTTATCGGCATTGTTTCAAACTCGCTGCATACGCTGCCTTTCTCGTCTCGGAGAACAGCTTTAAGGCAATGACTGGTGTAGGATAATAATTCTACTTTCAGCGTGTCAATGAAGTTTGACGACTTGACTTTAGCAATCATTTGACGAATATTTGGTTTTTCAAAAGGATTTATACTATTGAATCTAATGGCGGTTAGTAGGTATGACTAAATTTAAAACAACCTTTTCAAATTAGCAAGTAATGGAGGCATTAATTCCCATAAACGTAGTAATCGGCGACCGCAGCTACCGCATTCGGATCGAACCTAAGGATGAGGAAACGGTACGTGCAACGGTAAAAATCATCAACGATAAGATCGTTGAATACAAAACCCAATTTGCAGGCAAGGATATGCAGGATTATATAGGCATGGTAGTTCTTTGGTATGCCACCCAACAAAAAGCGGCTGAAAGTCAGCCGCCCGAAGAGATATCAGAAAAACTTAATCAGTTAGAGTCCATACTGGACAAAACATTTAAGTAATCATTTTTTATTGACCGTACTTTGAACCGTGGTTTCCATGTTCACCGGCATCGACATGCCGCCAGCTTCGATTTTTCCGGTTGATTTTGTTGTGCCCTTACGAGTCTTAATGATGCCGGTTGATACGTCAAAGGTATATTCCCCAATAGTTGTTCCCGTCATTTCCATTTGCATTGGTATTCCCTGCTGTTCCATTTCACGACTAATTGCGCTATTCGATAAAAGAATAACAAGACCATTTCCTCCATTCACTTCTTTAAGGGTGTAGGTAGTGAAAGTCTTTCCGTTCTCGTCACTCGTTGAATCGCTCCAGCTATCCCCTACCTTCACCCCTTTTGCAGGTATGTTTGCGAGAGTATTGAAGGTTGCTCCTTCCCTTTCCTCCCCACTTCCCAGTGCTCCGCTCATCATGCCGCCCATCATTCCGCCGGGGTTTTCAGTCGTGTCTCTGGTATTTTTAACCGCAGTAATTACGCCGTCTTTGTTTACGGTAAACTCACGAGGCACCCCAACTTTTCCTTTAAAGACCTGGCCGAATTGTCCATCCATGTCTTCTGTCTTATCAGAATCAAATTTCACATCCTGGCCCATGGCATTCATGCTCATTAATATTTTTTTGAGTGTGTTGGCTACTTCAAAATTGTTTGCCGCCGCATCCTTTACTTCAACGAGATTGGTAATATCACCCTCCATTTTAATCTCAATGCTCTGGCCCATCGCTTCCTGAGTCATATTCATCTGTACATGGCTTTGTTGCTCCAGCTGTTGACCCTTCGCCAGACCGACTTTGCGCGTGACGGTTTGGGCGCAAACCATAATTGCGTTAAAGAGCAAAGCCAGCAAAAGAAGTTTTTTCATACTGAGTTTTTTAAAATTTGTCGTTATGTGAGTTGAGTTGTTACAGAGACTATGAAACCATTGATTCAGTTGCGCTCGCCATTAAATAACCTGTCGCGTAAAGATCCTCGATCGACAGCGTTATTACTCAAACTATCCTGTATTTGGTACAGCAAACAACTATAACATTTTTCCTGCCACAAATGTTGCCAATCCGGGATTCACTGCAATTTAAATGTTACTTGCCTCTTTTATAGACCGCTGGTACTTTAAAGTCAATATTGCTATAAGCGATACCAGTCTTTTTGTAAAAGCATCATTCACAATGCAATTTTTGTATTTTCGCAACCTGTGTTTCGCAATGGCATTTATCACTTCATTGAGACGAAACGTTTATGTTAGAACAATTTAAACTCATATCAAGCAATGGAACCGAATTTATTAACTTATATAATTGGTGGAATCGCGCTACTTGCCGGTATAGTAGCGGGTAAATTTATTTTTGCAAAAAACACGCAACGCCGGATCGACGAAGCCGGGCAACAAGCACAAAAAATATTGAACGATGCGCAGACAGGTGCCGAAAACCTGAAGAAGGAAAAAATACTGGAGGCGAAGGAGCGGTTCGTTCAAATGAAGGCTGAGCATGATAAGGAAGTACTTGAAAGAAACAGGAAATTGAGTGAGAACGAAAACAGAACCCGCCAAAAAGAGCAATCCATCAATCAGAAGTTGGAGCAATTGGAGAAGCAGGTAAAGGAAAATGACGCCATCAAAGACAATCTAAGCCGGCAGATCGAAGTTGTTAACCATAAACGTACCGAACTCGAGAAACACCAGGAAGAACATATCCGAAGGCTCGAGAAAATTGCGGGGTTAACCGCAGAAGAGGCAAAGGTTCAACTCATCGATAGCCTGAAGCACGAAGCTCACACGCAAGCACTGTCCCTGCAACAGGAAATTGTTGACGAAGCGAAACAAAAAGCCAACAAAGAAGCGCGTAAGATTATTATTCAAAGCATCCAGCGAACGGCGGCTGAGCAGGCAATAGAAAACGCCATCACTGTATTCAACCTCGAAAGCGATGAAATAAAAGGCCAGATCATTGGCCGTGAGGGACGTAATATCCGCGCCATCGAAGCTGCAACAGGGGTTGACCTGATTGTAGATGATACTCCTGAAGCTATCATACTTTCCTCATTCGATCCATTGCGCCGGGAGATAGCTCGTTTGAGTTTGCAAAGACTTGTATCCGATGGACGGATTCATCCTGCCCGGATTGAAGAAGTGGTTGAAAAAACCAGGAAACAGATCGAAGAACAGATCGTCGAGATTGGAGAGAGAACGGTGATTGAGCTTGGAATACACGGTTTGCATAAAGAACTTGTTCGTATAGTTGGAAAGATGCGGTTCCGTTCATCTTACGGCCAAAACCTGCTGATGCATAGCCGCGAAGTCGCAAATCTCTGCAGTATAATGGCGGCGGAACTGGGGATGAACCCTAAACTAGCTAAAAGAGCAGGATTGTTGCATGATATCGGTAAGGTACCTGATGAAGAAACAGAATTAAGCCATGCCCTGTTGGGCGCTAAACTGGCCGAGAAATTTGGCGAAAACCCAGCTGTTGTGAACGCGGTTGGAGCTCACCACGATGAAATGGAAATGCAGTATGTCATTTCCCCTATAGTGCAGGCTTGTGACGCGATCAGCGGTGCCCGACCCGGCGCACGTCGCGAAATCATGCAGCAGTACCTTCAGCGAATCAAAGACCTTGAGAACCTGGCGCTTGCTTACCAGGGTGTGGAGAAAGCTTATGCTATCCAGGCTGGTCGTGAGTTAAGAGTGATCGTCGAAGCCGATAAGGTAACTGATCAGGACTCTGATAGATTGTCATTTGAAATAGCGCAGAAAATTCAAACGGAGATGACTTTTCCGGGACAGATCAAGGTAACGGTAATCCGCGAGAAACGTGCGGTTAACGTTGCCCGATAAAAAGTTTACCCCAAAATCCGAATTCCGATATTTTCTGTTACCTTTGCCTCCCTAAAATTTTAGTCATGAACGCAGCAGTTCAGTTTGTCCACGAACAATTAACCGGCCAGAAAGAATATCCCAATTTCAAGGCAGGTGATAACATAACAGTCCACTATAAAATTGTTGAAGGCGGAAAAGAACGTATTCAAAGTTTTCGGGGAGATGTTATCAAAAGACAGGGGTCTGGTCATACAGCCAGTTTTACCGTGAGAAAGATTTCAGACAGTATTGGCGTGGAAAGAACATTTCCTATTTATTCGCCAAATATTGATTCTATCGAATTGAACAAAAACGGTCGCGTTCGCAGAGCTAAGCTTTATTTCCAGCGTAATCGCAGTGGTAAGAGTGCGAGAATCAAAGAAAAAAGAATGGCTACCACAGAAGCTCATTGATCTCTCGATAAATATATTTCAAGCGGAAGCTACGCCTTCCGCTTTTTTATTCTCAATCTGAAATATTTAATCGAGGCTTTCGTTTAACACGAGTTACTGATCTTAAAAAGACTTAATTTCGTATTTCCTTTAAATAATTTTATATGTTACTCAACTCCAATAATCTTTTGATGATTTCCATGCCGGGAGGCACTGAGTGGATTCTTATTATACTCGCAGTTCTGATTCTGTTTGGTGGTCGTAAGATCCCTGAGTTCATGCGTGGATTAGGTCGCGGAATTCGTGAATTCAATGATGCAAAAACCAATGTGAAAAAGGAGATAGAAGAAGGCATGTCTGAAAAGGAGAAACAACCAACCGCATCTACATCTTCTTCACAGCAATAATTGCGTTTTCGGATTCAAACTAACTGAACCGCTTTGACGTGAGGCGGATTATCATTTGTTTAGCTACGAAACATTAAAGCAATACCATTCAGATTTACTGAGCGGCACTACCTCTTGTCTAGGTGCCGTAACCTATTATTTAGAACAAATCGCTCGAAAGAAGCATCTGAATGCCTTTACACAGGTTTATGACGTGGAGGCTCTGCATCAAGCCCGTTTACTTGATAAAAAAAGAAGCGCTGGTACACCTCTGAAAAAGCTGCATGGAGTTGTCATCGCGATTAAAGACGTTATAGCTTATAAAGATCACCCCCTTACTGCCGCTTCCGGGATTCTGAAAAATTTTAGATCTGTATATAGCGCGACTGCCGTTGAAAGACTTTTAGCGGAAGACGCTATCATTATAGGCCATACCAACTGCGATGAATTCGGTATGGGATCAACCAATGAGAACTCATTCTATGGCAGAGTGCTTAACGGACTGGATGAAACTAAAGTGCCCGGTGGCTCTTCCGGAGGATCGGCCGTTGCGGTGCAGACGGGAATGTGCATGGTTAGCCTCGGAAGCGATACAGGAGGCTCCGTCAGGCAGCCGGCTGACTTTTGCGGCATTGTTGGTCTTAAACCCACTTACGGACGGATTTCCCGTTATGGCCTCATCGCCTACGCCTCCTCTTTCGATCAAATAGGAATTTTTGGAAATAATGCCGGGGATATAGCTTGTCTTTTGGAAATACTGGCGGGTAAAGATGAATATGATAGCACTGTTTCGGATCATCCTATTGATTCGTACTTAAACTTTGAAACGCCCTTTTCGAGGCCTTTGCGCATAGGTTACCTGAAGCAGGCCTTCGAAAGTCCCGCCCTTGATAAAGAGATCCAGGCTTCGATGTTCCAGTTCGTCGAAAAGCAAAAGCAACTGGGCCACCGGGTCGAACCGATAGATTTCGAATATCTCGACTATATCGTCCCCTGCTATTACATCTTAAGTACGGCCGAGGCATCCTCAAACCTGTCGAGATTCGATGGACTCCGCTATGGATTTCGCAATGCGGACAAGAACTTAGATTTAACAGATCTTTATTGTCGTACCCGGTCACAGGGTTTTGGAAAGGAGGTCAAAAGGCGCATTATGCTCGGAACTTTTGTCTTGAGCGCAGGATATTACGATGCCTACTTTACGAAGGCCCAGCAGGTAAGGCAATTACTTCGGAAAAAAACCAAACTCATCTTCAATGACTTCGACGCATTGATTTTGCCGACCGTGCCGTCTACGGCATTTCCTATCGGAGATAAGGTCAACGACCCTATAGCCATGTACATGGCTGACATTTTTACAGTTTTCTCCAATTTAATAGGAACTCCATCGATTTCCCTCCCGCTTTTTTGGCACAAAAATGGCTTACCATATGGACTGCAGGTTATGACAGACCAATTTCAAGAGTTATCTTTGCTGCGGTTATCCCACTACTGGGTACAACAACATAAGACTCCCATTTTGAAGGGCGTTAATTAGTCAGTCCGGTGGTTTTAAATCATACTCCGTTATCCTTTGAAGCTTCGCTCTAATCCCTTTTGCTGTCGGATTACTGTACCAACAAAAAGAGTATGAAACAAAAACTATTATTTATAACCGGGTTTCTTTCTCTGACGCTGATGTCCTTCGTAACAACGAACGTCGGGGAAAGAACAGGGAAATCCGTGCTCGAGACTCCGTCCTTTAATGATACCCTTCAATCTCGAGCAAAATCGGCGAAAGGCGATTCTGCGAACTTGAAGAACGGGTTATCTGAGATATTTGATTATACATCGTCCGATAATGGGGTTCGATTAAATCCGCGTGCTCTAAGCTTTGTACAGGACTATATAGGAAAGAATACAGCAAATCTCAATAAAATTAAGGATTGGGGGCTTCCGTATTTTAATATGATGGATGATATCCTCGCGAATTATGGCTTACCCACTGAATTGAAATATATCGCTGTCATCGAGTCAAAGTTGAAGACAGGAGCCGTTTCCTGGGCTGGTGCTGTTGGTCCCTGGCAATTTATGCCTGAAACAGCCAGAGGATATGGTTTGCAAGTGACGCGCACTAGGGACGATCGCAGAGATTATCGCAAAAGTACCCATGCCGCTGCCAAGTATCTCAAATATCTCTTCAATGAATTCGGAGACTGGTTACTGGTAATTGCTGCCTATAACGGCGGCCCGGGTAACGTATATAGTGCCATTAAGAAGAGCAAAAGCAGGAACTTTTGGGATCTGCAGTACCATCTTCCGGCGGAGTCAAGAAATCACGTGAAAAAGTTTATAGGCACGCATTATATATTCGAGGGGCAAGGTGGTATAACTACCCTTACAAAGGCCGAAGCCTCAGAACAGATGGGAGCTAGCGCATTATTAATCAGGAAACTGAGCACAGACGAGCTTGCTGCGGCAAAGACGGTGACTATTTCAGGTAAATATCATTCAACCGTCATAGCCAGAATAATATTGATGGACATTATCGAATTCAATAGGTACAATCCACACTTCGATAAATTAATAGCAAGCCCGGATAACAACTATGAATTAAAATTGCCAACGGATAAAATGGAATTGTTTACAGGTAATAAATACCAGATTCTAAATGAATCGGTTCAGCTACTCCTCAGCGGAGATATTGCGACAGCGGATTCACCCGCAAAATAGTTCCCCGCAAATCCTTTAAAAGTATTGGTCGCCCTCCAATACTTTTTTTATAGCCTTTGCTTTTAACAAACATTCATTATACTCTGTTTCAGGATCGCTATAAAAGGTGATGCCGGATCCTGCCTGAAACGAAAGATATCGACTCGAAGAGTTATACATAATGCTCCGAATGACAACATTAAAATCGAAGTCCTTATCTGGCGATATGTAGCCGACGGTTCCCGAAAAAATGCCCCGTCTTGTTACTTCATATTGTTCTATCAACTCCATTACTTTCTTCTTTGGCGCACCGGTCATTGAGCCCATGGGAAAAGTAGCTTTCACAATATCTGTAATGCTTATGCCGGGGTTTAATGTTCCGCTGACAGTAGAAATCATCTGGTATAACTGGGGAAACTTGTAAACGCCAAAAAGCTCGTCAACCTTTACAGAACCTTCCTTGCAGACTTTCGAAAGATCATTCCTTACCAGATCAACTACCATCACATTTTCCGACCTGTCTTTTGAGCTTGTTGATAGCAGGCTTCTATTCAATTCGTCTTCTTTGTCATTGGTTGTGTTCCTTTCCCAGGTGCCCTTTATCGGCTGTGAAAGAATATTTAAACCTGTTTTTTTCAGATAGCGTTCGGGACTGGCGCAGAGCAGGAATTTATCCTCGAGTTTATAGAAGGCGGAGTAAGGATTCGGAGACGCGGCCCCCAGCGAATGATATATCGAAATAGGGTTTATTGACACATCCTCTGCATAAAACTCCTGGCAGAAATTAATTTCATAACAATCACCTCGACGAATGTGAATCTTTAATCGTTCAATCGCATCAACGTATTGTTTTCTGTTTATCCGGGATCTAACATCCGCGTGAAGGGATGAACGCGTGTGAATGTTACTACTACAATCCATTATCTGGTGGAAGATGGATTGATGATTGTCATCGCAAGATCCGATCGCTAGCACCGATTCGTCTAACTGAAGAATAAATTCTGGGACAAAGAAAAATAGATCGGGAAACTGGATACCGTCATGGCCGGCCGAAAAAAGCGATTCGATTTCATTCTTGAGGTCATAGGAAAGATGTCCGAAAATCCAATCATTTTCGTCATCAACAAACTTCTGAAGCTGGCTGAAAGAGTCGCCAGCTTCCCCTTTTATCGACCGCAAACTTCCTGCTGCCAATATACATTCATAGCGGTGATGGGATAGATTATATTGATGATTGTCTAATAAACAACAAATGTTGAACTGGTTTGCCCAATTCAACATTTTCAATTTTGTCTCCTGAAAATTACTCAGTGGAAATGAAGTAAAACTTCGGGTCACTTTATTATTACAAGTAAACGATCCATGAACGCATTAAAAATCATCTTCCTCATCATCCAATCCCCTGTCGTTAAACAAATCAAGATCTTTAAACTCTTCGTCTATTCCAAGATCATCATCATCGCCTTTGCCTTTCTTTACGCCGCCACCTGTTTTTTTTACTTTCGATTTTGGCAAATCGAATTCTTCGAAGTCCGGATCCCATTCTTCTTCCTCTTCGGGCTTATCCCAATCATCCACTACATCCACATCGTCGGCATCATCATCATCGTCATCATCTTCTTCTTTTCCTTTCTTGCCCGATACTTTTGCTGACTTCTTTATTTCGCTTTTTGGAGAATCGGTATCATCATCCAGATCTTCATCTTCATCATTCTCTTCTAATTCTTTGTTCGATTTCGAAGATGCTTTCTTAGTGTTTTCCTTCGAGGATTTCGGGGTTGATTTTCCACCGGTATTTTTTTCAGGTTTTGCAGCCATGGCTTGGTAAGATTGAGTTGTAAAATTTCAGCGAACTTTTTAATTGACCAAACTTTTTTGAAAGTATTTTTCTCTACATAACGCTTTGAAAAGATATATATTTTTTAGTCGATTTCAATTAACTGATCTCTGCCGGGGCCGTTTGAAATATATTTAATTCCAACACCCAAATATTCATTAATATGTTGTACATACTCCTTCATCTCTACCGGTAAGCTTTCCTGGTCTTTAATCGTCGTAATGTCTTTATTCCAACCCTTAAATGTTTGCCAAACGGGCTCAATCGAGACTTTATTCATCTGAAAAGGCACTTGCGTGGTTTTTTTATTGTCTACGATATATTCTCCGCACAGTTTCAGCTCCTGGAACGCGTCCAGAACATCTGCCTTGGTCATAATCAGCTTTGTTACACCATTGATCATACAGGCAAACTTTAATGATACAAGATCCATCCAGCCGCAACGGCGTGGCCGTCCGGTGGTAGCACCAAATTCATTTCCGATCTTTCGTAACTCTTCTCCTGTTCCATCATGCAATTCTGATGGAAACGGTCCACTTCCCACCCTGGTGCAATATGCTTTTGTAACGCCCATTACTTCGCGGATCTTTTGAGGAGCAATACCCAGCCCGGTACAAACGCCCGCTGAAATTGTGTTGGATGATGTTACGAAGGGAAACGTGCCAAAGTCTACATCGAGCATGCTTCCCTGAGCACCTTCAGCTAATACTTTTTTACCGTCTCTTATTTTGTCATTGATAAAATACTCGCCATTCACGATATTAAATTGGCGGAGAAAGTCCACTGAATCTAAAAACTCTTCTTCCCAGCTGAGAATGTCTTCATGAAAATTCAGACTATCCAAAAGGCGCTGATGCTTTAAGCGCAGCCTGATATACTGGGTTGTAAAGCTCTTATCTAATAAGTCACCTACCCGAATCCCATTCCGCCCGGTTTTATCCATATAAGCAGGACTAATGCCCTTAAGGGTTGATCCGATCTTATCTGATCCTTTTGATAATTCCGAAGCTTTGTCAAGTGCCCTATGGGTGGGAAGAATAATATGTGTTCTTTCTGAAATGAACAGGTTCTTCCTGTAATCGATGCCAAAAGAAGCAACAGACTCACACTCTCTGCGTAGTATTACAGGATCGAGAACCACTCCATTTCCGATGAGATTAATATTTTTTTCATGAAATATACCCGACGGAATCTGGTGCAATACCACCTTTTTATTCTGCACATAAAGTGTGTGGCCTGCATTCGGTCCTCCCTGGAAACGAGCAATGACGTCGTACTTCGGAGCAAAATAATCAACAATCTTGCCTTTTCCCTCATCACCCCATTGCAGACCCAGAATTACATCAACCATTGATATCGTATTTGACTGTATTGTTCGAGAAGAGCGCAAAAATAGGCTAAGCGAACAAAAGAGGAAAATAAAAAGGACTGCTATGAAATAGATATTGCCACGGATTGCACGAATTATTACGGATAGTTTCATAGTAATTTGTGCAATTCCGGGCAAAACACTATTCTTAATCACTATTCAGTGGCCGGGCGGGGAAATTCAACCCAGACATCGTCGCCTGTTCGATCGATAGGCAACTGCGACAAGCGATCGTATCGACGCAGATCAATCCATCGATGGCCTTCACCGTATAAAGAATACCAGCGCTGCTTAAGGATTTCAGTGATCAATGCAGCCTGAGTTACGGCACCACCATAAGGGCTTAACCCCGCGGAACTCCTAATCCTGTTGATTGCAGTTACTGCATTCGCCAATTGGTTTGTCTGAGTTTGTATCTCTGCATATAACAAAATCAATTCTTCATTGCGGATAATAGGAATTCTATCAGCATTTGTTTTGAATACAAAAAAGTCATAGTTACTAGAAAGGCCATCCTGGAACTCGGCTGACGCACGCTGCACCACTTTACTAAGGCGGTTATCGCCTGCTTCTGCGCTCGTCACAAAAGAAGGATGTGCTACGCGGGTTTCGCCACTTGAGTTGAGCGGATAATACAAAGGATTCAACTGGTCACCACCGGCAGTAGAGAAAAGATAATACGCTCCTTTATTTAGATCGCCGATCAATTCGTAGAAGGATTCTGTTAGAGCCGTGTTTGCAGCCGCCCAATTTTTTTGGTACACATATACCCGTGCCGCAAGCGCGCGGTTAAATTTGGAAAATGTATTGCCGTCATTTCCATAAATCGTAGAAGTAAATGGAAACAAAGCAGTATTTCCTTTCAGATCATTGTTTGCTTCATTCAGCAAATTAACGATGGCTGCCAACGATTCATCTTTCGACAGAAATGGCCCGAGGTTAGCGGGATCTTTCACATCCACCCGGATTCCATTTCCATATTGTTCATTCAACACCATAAGCAGTTGTTGGGCCTGGATGGTTTTCGCATAACCCACGCCTGCTTTCTTTTGCTCACTTGTTATTGATGCCTTTGTATTTGTCAGGGCATCAATCAGGATGTTGGTATTCTTCACAGCACGATACCTTGCAGCAAATGGATTCGTCGTGTAAAATGTATTGTTGTCCAGCACCGCGCTTGCCTTTCCCAATAGATCGGAAGTGAACCGGGGGTCCGATGTGGAGAAACGATAGTACTCTCTTCCAATCACATTAACACCGTCGAAGTAGTTGTTAAGATTATCGCGCATTGCCGACTCTGTGCCGTCAACGAGGTTCTGGATCTCGCCTAACGAAGCATTCTGCACAATTCCATCGGCGCTTGGATTATTCGGATCCAGTATTGCATCAACATTGCACGATGCCAGGATCATGAAGGCAGTTGATATCGCCAGCAAGCCTTTGTGTTTCTGAAAAATAGATGATGATTTCATATTAATAATTTTATTGTATTCGGTTGATGCCGTCAGTTAAAAAGTAAATCCTATATGAAACTGAAAACTTTTTGAAGAAGGGAATGGAGTAACCTCAACATTACTCGAAATAGCATCTGCCCCGAAATTAGATACTTCAGGATCATAGCTGCTATAGTCAAATACGTTGATGGGATTTCTTGCAGATATTCCAATTCGCATAGCCACGATATTTTTTAATTTCGCCTTAGGTATTCTGTAAATCAATCCAATTTCCCTCACTCTGAAATAGGAAGCGTCTTCAATCCATGGTTCAGCCGAAGAGCCCAATATTCCTAAACGGTATGCACCGTTAGTTGCCACGCCGGAAGGATCTAATGTCTTATCATCATAATCCGGCGACGTACCGAATATGTCTGATAGTAATGTTGAAAGATTCACGTTACTCCCGCCTTTTTTCCAATGCATCAGTACTGAGAGTTCGAAGTTTTTCCAGACAACATTATTATTGAACGAAAGATTGAAATCAGGTTCGGCGTCATCAAATACTACGAGGCCTGTAGTTGGATCGGGCTTTTGGTCCGTTGTTCCAATACCCACCAATTGTGTAGGACTCTTGCCCTGCTCAATCCTGTATGTTCCAAGAGTTGCGCCAAATGCCCCGGTATTGAATGCGGGTACATCCAGTCGGGTTACTTCAGCTTTATTTTTCCAGAACAAAAGTTGTGCTGTCCACTTAATGTCAGGATTACTAACGGGTACGGCCATAAGCCCTATCTCAACACCCTTGTTTCGGATGTTAGCTACGTTTTTCCACTCTTTCGTAAATCCGGAAGACGAAGGAATATTTACATCAAGGATAAGGTCTTCAACTTCTTTACTATAATAGGTAAATTCAAGGCTGATCCGGTTTCGTAAAAAGCCTACGTCGAGTCCTGCCTCTAATTCCTTTTGCTTTTCTGGCTGAAGTGACGGATTTCCCCTGGTCAGGCCAATCAGCGATCCTGTGTTTCCATTAAAAATCGCCGGAACCAAAGGGGAGTAAATTGCGCCGAAGGGAGCAAAGTTGCCGGATTGGCCATATGCTGCGCGGATTTTTAGTTGGTTGACAGAGGGAACGTTCCAGGTACTCAATTGATGAACATTAAACGCGACTGAGCCTTTCGGATAGTAATATAATTTGTCTGCGTCTCCATTCCGTGACGACTTATCTCCCCGCAATCCTGCTGTCAGCAAAACGAGGTCGTTGTAATTAAATTCTTCCTGAACAAAAAATCCTCTATCGTGCTGAATTGTTTTAGCCTGCGTTACAGCGACGGAGCCAGCCTGGTTAACGTTTGTTTGGGTTCCTATTAGCTGAGTGGCGGTCGTCACAACATTATCCTGGTCTACATTTTCCGCCGTTATACCAGCCTGTGTTCGAAAACTCATTCGCTCATTTACTGTAAAATTGTGTACAACAAAGGCGTTGTAATTCGAATTCCTGGTGATGGTGGTACCGTAGATTGACGCCCCGTTTGTGCCGTTTCCATCTTTTTGAAATTGCAGCTCACGAGGGAAAATAGCAATCGTATTCAATGTATAGTAATCGACTCCTCCGCGACCGATGACCTTGAGATCATGTTTTTCATTATTTAAGACTTTCCAGGTAAGGGTAGTTCCCAATAAGAACCTATTGACCTCTTCACGATTCGTAATAAGGTCACGGGTCTGCAAAAAGTTTGATGGGGCCAGGGGGTTGTTAGGATAATTTCCATTAGCATCCGGAAAAAGATTAACCCAGGAAGGCGTCGAAACGAATGATACACCCAAAGTCGTGCTCGTGTTATCGTTGTTGAAAAATCCGCGATCCGCTTTCGATTCCAAATAATTTGAATTAAGTGACAAGTCAAGGAAATCGGTAATTTTTTGATCCACGTTCAGACGGAAAGAAGTCTTTCGATACCCGGTCCCTTTAACGATTCCTTCATCGTCCTTACGGCTAACGCCGGCGTAATAAAGGGTAGATTCATTTCCACCGCTTACGCTTAACCGCGTGTTGTTCATCAGGCCCGTGTTTCCGTATAATTCATCCTCGTAGTCAAACGTTTGACCATTCGCAGCCTGGTACAGTGGCACACGCGCTGCACCATATGCAGCACGCACCTTTGCAGTGTCCCATTGCCTTTGACCCAGTTTGTTCAATTGAGTTTGAAACCCGATCGAGTGCGACAACTCAATTTTCGGAGGACCAACTTTTCCTCTTTTCGTAGTGACCAGGATAACCCCACCAGCAGCCCTGGATCCATAAATAGCAGCTGCTGATGCTCCTTTTAATATCTCTACCCGCTCAATATCTTCGGGGTCAAGATCTGCCACGCGATTAGAAGGATTATCCTGGAAGTCTGTACTTCCCTGGCCGGCTGCTTTTGAAACCAGGTTGAGTCCTGCCTGTATCGAAGAATTATCATAATAAACTCCATCAACTATAAATAAAGGTTGCGAACTGGCAACCAGCGAAGTGATACCACGCAACTTTATTGAAATCCCTCCGCCGGGTGCACCGGAATTTGCCGAAATGTTTGCGCCGGTGAATTTTCCGTAAAGAGCGGCATCCAGTGTAGGTTGCACAGTCGTACCTACTAAAGCCTTTGCTGATACGGTGGCAACAGCGTGAGCTACATTTGTTCTTTTAATCCCGGTAGCCAAACCCGTGATCACTACTTCATTAAGATTACTCACATCATCAGCCATTGTTATGGATAAAGCTCCTGAGCTAGCCGTAACCGTTATATCCTGGGGCTGGTATCCAACCGATGTGATCTCAAGTACTCCTCCGGTACCTGGAACCGTTAAACTAAACCGACCATTTGCATCGGTTACTGTTCCTGTATTAGAATTTTTTAGTTTGATCGAGGCGCCCGCAAGTGGATTATTGCGCGGGTCAGTTACTGTACCGCTTACATTAACCTGGGCATAAAGAATGAACGGCAAAGCAAATACAAACAACACAAGTGCTGTTTTCTTAACAACCTGTCCCATGAGTGTAGTTTTAATTTATAAAAAATCCAAAGATTTATGACAGTCGATAGCTATTCAGGGAACGGTAAGCATGCCACACAACAGCCGGAGCGGGTTTACAAGATAACTTGTGGGGTATCAAGGGTCAGCACAAAGATTCAGACAAGATAAGTGTCGTTACTGCTGCACAATAAGTTGCATTGCTAATTTGAAGATTTGAAAATTTGAAAATGAGATGAACCCCGGCTCGGGCTTCTAAACACTGCGAGATACGATAAGCAATGGGTTAATATAACCGAACTCTTCTATTCGCGGTTCGCTTTATTCGGACAGGAATGTGAGAGATTAGGAGGCTTCAGTGTCGTACCTGTCAACGGTTTCAATTCCCGGAAGTTTTTTTAGTCGCCTGACCAGTTCATCGAGTTCCTCTTTATCATGCACGTATATTCTAACGTTGCCATGAAACAAGCCGTCTTTTGCCTCGATCGTCATTGCGTTAATATTGATCTTCATTTCACCCGAAATAAGATTTGTGATTTTATGAATAACACCAACATCATCGAGCCCTATTATTTTCAAACCGGTGAGGAATGATATTTCTTTATTCTTGGCCCATTTTGTTTTTACAACACGGTGACCATAATTCGCCATCAATTTCGCTGCATTCGGGCAATTTGTTCTGTGGATGGTTAATCCCTTGCCGGTTGTTACAAAACCAAACACGTCATCACCCGGAATCGGTTTGCAACAGTTGGCCAGGTTGTAAACAATCCTATCGCTACTTTCTCCAAAAATGATCAGTTCAGCGTCTTTTTTTGAAACAGCAGAAGCACCATCAGTTTTAACTTCTGGAGCCTGCTTCACTACTTTAGGCGGTTCCAGCCGATCTCCCAGTAATTGAAAATCTTTCAGCTCTTTCAGATCAATCGCCTTTATAGATATCTGATAATACAAATCGAGGGGTGAAGCCAATTTATAATAAGCGGTGAGCACATCGACGTTGTGTTGATTATATGCAGCACCAAAATTCTCGAGTTTGCGTTGCACCAGATATTTCCCCTCATCTGCGATTTTTCTTTTTTCCTCCTTCAACGAATCCTTGATCTTACTTTTCGCCTTAGCAGTTACAACAAGGTTCAACCAGTCGTCACTAGGTTTTTGCTTTCCGGACGTAATTATTTCTACCTGGTCCCCACTTCTTAATTTATGACTGATGGGTACGAGCTTATGATTTATTTTTGCACCGATACACTGGGAGCCAACCGCGCTATGGATTGAAAATGCGAAATCAAGTGCGCTTGATCCAACGGGTAACATCTTCACATCGCCTTTCGGAGTGTATACGTATATTTCTTCTGTGAGAAAACTGGTTTTAAAGTCTTGCAGAAAATCCACGGAGTCAGTATCCTGCGTACTTAGAACCTCGCGTATTTGCTGGAACCATTTATCAAACCTACTCTCGTCGTTACCGCCTTCTTTATATTTCCAGTGCGCAGCCAGTCCTTTTTCCGCAATCTCATTCATTCGTTTGGTTCGTATTTGGACCTCCACCCATTTTCCTTGTGGCCCCATCACTGTGGTGTGAAGAGCCTCATATCCATTTGACTTTGGATTGCTTAGCCAGTCGCGCAACCGCTCGGGTGCAGGAGTGTATTCATCAGTGATAAATGAGTATACTTTCCAGCAATCTTCCTTTTCTTTCTCCTGAGGGGACGTAAGAATTACGCGGATAGCAAAGAGATCATACACTTCTTCGAACGCCACGCCCTTTTTCTTCATCTTGTTCCAGATCGAGTGAATACTTTTAGGACGTCCGTATATTTCGAAATCAAAAATTCCTTTTTCCAGTTTTTCCTTGATTGGCCTGATAAATTCATTGATGTAGCGCGTACGTTCGCGTTTGGTTTCCGCCAGTTTGCGTGCGATTTCTTTGTAGGCCTCAGGCTCAAGGTATTTCATGGAAAGATCCTCGAGCTCGGTTTTAATGTTGTACAGCCCCATCCTGTGCGAGAGCGGCGCATAAACATATACTGTTTCGGAAGAAATTTTCAGCTGTTTTTCACGCTTCATGCTATCGAGCGTGCGCATGTTATGCAACCTGTCGGCAAGTTTTATTAGGATTACTCGTGGATCGTCGGTTAGTGTAAGCAGGATTTTTTTGAAGTTTTCGGCTTGTTGGGATACGCTCGCATCTATGATCGTAGAAATCTTTGTTAAACCGTCAACTATTCGCGCGATCTCTGCGCCGAACACGCGCTCAACATCATCCAGCGTGATATCAGTATCTTCAACAGTGTCGTGCAGCAGGGAGCAGATCGTTGAACGCACACCTAAACCGATCTCTTCCGCACAGATCATGGCAACGGCAAGAGGATGAAGGATATAAGGCTCTCCGCTTTTTCGGCGCATGGTTTTATGCGCATCCGCGGCCATTTCAAATGCCTGCCGTACAAGCTCCTTATCTCCAGGCTTTAATTTAGGCTTAAGTGACCGTAGCAAAGCACGGTATTCGCGAAGTATCAGCTTTCTTTCCTGCTCGTCATTCAAATTGTATTTAGGCGTCGCTGCAACAGATTCCATACCCTACGAATTTACATAAATCGAATGTGCTTTTCGCCATTAATTGTAAATCTCCTACTTTTGCAGGCCTTACGAAAATCCCGAGCGCATGTGGCGTAATTGGTAGCCGCGCCAGACTTAGGATCTGGTGCCGAGAGGCGTGGGGGTTCGAGTCCCTCCATGCGCACTCAATCGTTTAAAGTTTTAATGTCTAGGGTTTAAGGTTGATTTTCCTCCTTGATCTTAGACATTCTTTTTTGCGTACCGTGCAAGGCGTCCTACCCGCCTTGCAATGTTTTCATCGCACCTTTACTCCATCAAACTTCAAACCTTAAACCTCAAACCTTAAACCTTAAACTTTAAACCTCGAATTGGCATAGTAGTTGTTTAAGAGACCATCTCCAACCTAGTGTCGTAGATAAAAAGTGTTTTCTGGGATTTAATTAATTATTGTTAATCTTAAATTGTTGTTGTTTTATGAAAAACACAAAGCTTACTTTATTGGCATTAGGCGTTGCCGTTACAGGTTTTTTTTCGTTCATGAATATTGAAGGTGGGTCCATTAAGGGAACTGTTACGCCTGCTGATGGTGGTGCAACTGCCTGGGCTGTATCTGCTACAGATACGCTAAAGGATGCGATTGAGAATGGGGCTTTTGAAATTACAGGTGTTAAGGCTGGCACTTACACAGTGATCATCGAAGCGAAAGCTCCCAGCAAGAATACTCAAAAAGAAGGTGTTGTAGTTAGTGATGGGAAGGCGACAGATGTTGGCGAAATCAAACTTCCTCAATAGCGTTCAGGTGTTATAATAAGAACAGTGCTTACCACTGGTTCTTCAGCTGTAGCAATGTCCATTATTGCTACAGCCTTTTTTATTAAGGCCTCGTAGCTATTCAACTTTTGCATTGTAATCTATCGGACCAAAAGCTAGTAGTTTAGTGCCGATGGTCTTTGGCTCCTTGTCTTCAAGGAGATTTTTTTTGCCCCAAGACCCGAAGAGACACAGGAAGAATTTCATTTCTGGATTCTGAATTCACCAGTATCAATACAAAAAATTTCAGGACGCCGTGGAAATAAAGATTTGCTTCTTCGCTTTCGTGAACGAAAAATTGTCTCGAAGGCACGGATGAAAAAAGTGAATTCAAAACGTAGTTAGCGCCGTCAGTATTACTTCTCTCCAATTAGAGACCTTTCGTGTTTAATGCTGAATCCGGGATTGGAATTTCCGATTCTAAATTCCTTGCTTACATTGCGTATGCTTAACACTACCATATGCAATACATATTTCGCTGGATACTGATATGCGCTATCTCGGCAACTGTATCCTGTACTGCGAGCCGTCGTACAGGCACTTCGAAAAAAGATGATGGAAAACTCGAAGTCATTTTCGTACAGGTGAATGATGTGTATGAAATCGCTCCGACCTCGGGCGGCAAGGCCGGAGGTATGGCGAGAGTTGCTACAATTAAGAAAGAATTTAAAAAACAAAATGCGAATACCTTCCTCGTAATGGCAGGAGATTTCGTAAGTCCCTCTGTATTCAACAGTCTTAGTTTCGAAGGTAAGCGTATCCGTGGTAAACAGATGATTGAATCAATGAATACGGCCGGAATTGACCTGGCTATATTTGGTAATCATGAGTTTGATATTGCCGAAGCAGAGTTACAGGAAAGAATCAATGAATCTACGTTTACATGGATTGCTTCAAACAGCTTTCATAAAAAGAACGGAACAACAAAACCGTTTGAAAAAATTTCGGGAACCGATATCTCTTCCTTCCCTCAAACATTGATTTTACCATTGACCGATTCAGATGGCACAACGGTGAAAGTAGGTTTTATAGGCATTACATTGCCGTTTAACAAAACAGACTATGTTGATTATTCAGATCCACTTGGTACTGCACAAAAATTATATCTCCAGATTAAAGATTCCTGTGATGCAGTCGTTGCCATTACTCACCAGGTAGTCGATAACGATATCATACTTGCGGAGCATCTTCCCAATCTGGCGATGATTATGGGAGGTCATGAGCATGATATGCGTATCGAAAAAGCAGGAAATGTTTTTATCACAAAGGCTCACGCTAATGCGAAGTCCGTTTATGTCATAAAACTCATTGTAGATAAAAACAAAAAAACCAGCGAAGCAATTCCCACGCTGAAAATGCTTGATAACACTGTGCTCCCAGACAGTACTACCGATGCAGTAATAAAAAAGTGGACGGAGATCGCAAATCAGAATTACACGTCCCTGGGATTCGACGCAAACAAAGTTGTAATCGCCTCCGGAGATTCATTAGATGGCCGGGAGACAGAAACACGCTCCGGGATAACCAACCTCACCGAAATGATTCCTAAAGCGATGTCAGCAGCCTGTCCTGAATCCGTTATGTCAATCATGAACGCTGGATCCATAAGGGTTGACGACATATTATATCCACCAATTACTCAGTACGACATATTACGCACATTACCATTTGGAGGACCGATTCGAGAAGCAGAAATAAAAGGAGGCCTGCTGCTTGACGTTCTTGAAGCAGGTGAAAGAAATCGTGGATCAGGAGGATTTCTCCATTATTATCCCATTCAAAATCGGCCTTCGCAGTCTGATCCGACACGCGGCGAATGGATATTAAACGATCAGCCCATTGACACGGCGAAAATTTATCGGGTGGCTTTTACTGATTTCCTCGTTACAGGTAAAGAGGCCAATCTCGGGTTTTTGAACAAGGACAATCCAGCGATGATTAAATTACATGATGGCACGACTTCGCCTACTGATCTAAGATCAGATATCAGGCTAGCATTGATAAAGTATCTTGAGAAGCTAAAATCGATCCCATAAATTAGAGATTCACTTTGACAAATCTTTTTACGGTCGCGATATTTTGTTCTTGCAGCTGCTTTTATGTGATAGCGACGGATTTAATTTGGTTTGCGTATCAGGCCAATTCCCAAAGCCACAATGCCAATCGCCAGGATTAAGGCACCTACGAACGCCAGATAGATCATGCCATTTGGTTGCGTCGCACCTGGTTTCAGGACTGAAAAAAAGAAACCGGCCGGAAGCAGTAATGCAGACGAAGGAATTGTATATCTCACCACTGATTTCCAGGTAGCGGAAAGACTTGTTTCATCAACATATCGCAACGTAACCAATGATAAAATAAGCAATACACCGGCATGTGCATGACCTGCCCTGAATAAATCCTGGCGCAATTGATTTTGCATATATGTCGGATCGCTGATAAGAAATTGAAGAATGCTTACTCCTCCATACATAACGGTTGGAAGAACGATAAGTAAGATACCTGCCAAACGACGGGATTGAGATTGCATACAATATCGATTTTAATTAATACGTCGCGAATTTTCGCCCAGCTGATGACTAGTCGATTCCTAACTTCTGTAGCCACGAGCGCTTCATTACTTCGAGAGAGGGACGTATAAGTTTTTTTAGCGCTTCATCTTCCTTCGGATAAACGGATGAACTATTTAAGAGAGGTTCGATGCCCTGCTGCTCAACGAGATATTTTACGAACGAACATGAACAATGATAAAAAGTCGGTGCATATAATCGCCGTTCTTTACCAAACAATTCAGGCATTTCCCCTTTTTTGCCGATGAACGAAAGTATATACTCCTTTTTTTCATTTTTTAAACCTTCTTTGCAAGCACTATCAATATTATCCACGAAGTTATTCGCGAGTGGATCAAATCTCGGTAATTTTTTCGCTTGTGAAACCTGCATGGCAATATACTCCGGCAAGCCTTCTGCAAGCCATAGATGAGACACGATGGCTGTCTTTTCCTTTTCGGGAAGAGAATAAAAGGTTTTTGTATTTAGCATCTCGTGAATCGCCTCATGGAGCCAGGGAGCTTTCCCGCTTTTGATGCGCCAGAAAGAAATAGACACAAAGCCAGCCAACGAACCGTGGGAGATGATTGTATCAGTAGTGAAATAATAGGTGTATTTGTCACCTCCTTGTATCACCTGCCAGGGAAGAGGCGCTTTAATAAATTTCACTGCACCATCGATTCCAATGTTGAGGGTATCCACGATTTCTTTCATTCTTTTCATCGATAATGAATCTTTCGGAAACCAGGCAATTACTTTCCCTTCCTCCACTTTAACCCCATTATGAATGAGATGCGTAATATTTGCTGAATCTTCCGGTTGCAAATACCACGCTTTTGAGAAATCGGGAATCTGGCTAAATGCTTTGTGTGATGTGATACATGCGTGTGTTATAATACACGATAGAATAGTGTAAACAATATGAATGCGATTGCTGCGTAGCATAACTGAAATTAAGGCAAGAAATGGATTTACAGCATTTGAATGTCGACACAATAATTCGTCAGTCGACAACTCCTGGTAACGGTTTGCTTATTAAAGATAACCAGTTGCTTTATCTTTATCGAAGGGTCAGTCCACAAAAACTTCGCCTCGATATGACCAGTGAAGTAATAAAACAGCCTGCTGCAATTCATAACTCTTAAAATAGCGATATGAAATCGGTCATTATGTTTCTTAGCCTGTTTTCTCCGCTTGTCATTGAACGAAAGCCTGGCAGCCCGCTCGATCATCTGCCACGCAATATCGAAATCCTTACCTATTTCGGCGAGCGTGCCGATTTCTCACCCGATAATCAGCGTATTGCTTTCATGGCTAAAAGCTTTGGCGATGCAATGATCATAGACTTGAAAACACGCCAAATAAGTTGCCTGACCTGCAACGTCCCTGGCGCGGCATTTCTACGTGTGATGCATTTGCCGACGGGAGATTTCATTTTAATAGGGCCTGATCATTTTGAAGATATTCATACGAGTCGCCTGCGCGATAATGAACTTTGGTTCCTAAGTCAAAAACGAGGTTCGAAACCGGTAAAACTCGGCCAGAAAATGAATGAGGGAGCTGCGGTGTCAAAGACCAATATGAGGATTGCATTTTCGCAGGTCCCCGCGCAGTCTCCTGATTTGCGCGATGGCGCCTCACGTATTGTGGTTGCGGAGCTTGACATCTCCGGTGAAATCCCTAAGCTAGTAAATCAGAGAACGGCCTATGAAAGCAAGGATCGAAATTGTGTACTCGAAGCGCAGGATTTTTATGACAATGATTCTAAATTGAGTTTTGTTTGTTATGAGCCGAAAGATCTCGCCTCGGTATGGTCGATTGATCTGAAAACAAAACAGGTAATTAATTTTTCACAGGCGCCGGGCACCTATAATGAAACGGAAGGTATTTTTCCCGATGGCCTGTATACCTGTGTTGAAGCAGATCGTCAATGCGACTGGTTGGGAGGAACCCGCGGTTCCAAAAATATTGACATCTGGAAATTAAAACTTGATGGAACAGGAAAAAACTTTGTTCGGTTAACAAACTTCAACGACTATGAAGGGGGAAAGGCATCCAATCCCGTCATCTCCACCGATGGAAAAATGATGGCCTTTCAATCCGCGAAAACAACTGATCCTGCGGGGGTGGGTTACGGCTTGCTACTGTATAAGTTTGATAAAAAATAATATCTCAAAAAAACTAAATTTGCAAGCCCATCGGGAAATCAAGTAAGGTGAGTTGATCCTCTTAATACATATGACTCCGTAGCTCAGTTGGTAGAGCAGCTGACTCTTAATCAGCGGGTCCAGGGTTCGAGTCCCTGCGGGGTCACTGTCTGGGCCTACGTTCAAGGGTAAGTGCCTCCCTCTTGCATAAGGGATATGTTCATTTTCCTGTACAAATAAGTCCAAGACCTGCCATAGCAAAATATGGCCTGAACTCCTGAAGTGTTCACATAACACGCAGCCTTTCGGATGATGTTATTTTCCACGACATGCAAGTAGCATTCACCAAACCTTCGGTGTTTTATCATACCCGGCAACCTCCTAAGCATTTCTTTCTCGGTCATCTGTTTCCTTTGGCTAAAATACCGCGTAAGTTCTCATTGGAGGTAAAGAAAATGCCCGCTTCTTATCGAGATGAAAAAGTTCAACAAACCGTTAGCTGCGAGATGGCACAATCTTTTTGTTTACTCTGACTAAAAGCATTGTACGGCAGACGCTCCAAAAAAGAAAGGTGCAGACGCAAAACGTGTCACCCAGCAACCTCACGGGCAGGCATATCAGAAAAGCAAGAAAGCAGGAGCAAAGAATTCTTCGTCAGAGAATAAATACGCCCATTGGCTTCTGTAACAACGATTGCTTAGCCATCACCCGAAGTGGCTGCGTGGAGGCGTAGTGTACACGCTGCAAGGGTTTACAAAGTTCGAAAAGTATTAGGTAACAACTTCAGCATCCTGGAAAACCGACGACCCTTATTTGCGACGGTAGAATTTTCTGAAAGCAATCTTTTCAAAAGTTCCCCAAGTTCAGCTATTTTCATTTCGATTGAGAGTATATTGCTGTTGCTCCTTATCGCCAATGGCCCTATCTCGAGTTAAAACAAATTTAGTATTATCCATTTTAATAGTGTATCTTACGTGTATTCAATAGTAACAGTAACCATTCCGACTTCTCCCCCCCACATTAGTTTCAATTCTTACTGATACCTTCCTTAATCTTTACGTAGCGTAAAAAAAAATAATCTTACAATCGAAAGGTCTGCGTATTCCTTTCTATTATATGAACACGATACCTTACAAGGGGTGGTTAGCAAAGAGTTTTTAAAAAAATAAAAATGACAAATATGAATCGAACAATTGTCCCAATTCACTTATCAAACATGAAACCCTTACCATTACAGATATTGGAAAAGAGAAAAAGCTCGGAATGGTTCCAGATAAAGCTGATTTAAACTATTTGATAAATGAATTTGTAGAGAGTGGTCATGTTCATGCTCTCGATGGTGTTATTCCAAGTACCTATAAAGCTTGAAAAACTATTTAATCACAAAAAGTCTTAAACAATGAAACAAACAAATGTTTTTCTACTTGCCGGCTTACTGCTATTTTCTGCGTCAAGTGTTTATTCACAAAAGTATAAAACGGCTGCAGATACTGTTAAGCTAAATAAAGAATATGTAGAGGTAAGTAATGATATTGCTGAACTTACTTCTAAACTTACCATAGCTAAAAATAATCTACCTGGGTATCAGACAAAAGCCGGAGAAGCAACTTCTGATGCGCAAAGCAGTGCTAATGCAAGTAGCGCGCAGGCATCGAAGGCTACAAATGGTGATTTAGGCGCTGCTAAAAGCGCAAAAAAGAAAGCAAATAAAGCTTACCATAATGCCCAGGATTCCAGGCATGCAGACAATGACGTAAAAGACCAGGATAAAAAAATAGCGAACCTCGCTTCTCAATTACAGAAAAAACAAGAGAGGCTTAGGAAGTTAGATGATATGAAAGTAGCAATAGGAAATGGGTCGCTTTAGAAATCCATTTTTAAAAATACGCCACTGCTAACATAACTGTTACCGGTGGTTTTTTTATCCCGCCTCGATATCTTGACCCCAACGAATCATGCCTATTTTGCCATTTGTATGGGAAGCTGCTCTATCGCTACACGTTAGTCAAGTACAAGTAGAAAAAAGCAAGTGATATTGCCAAAATAATAACTCCTAAAATTGAAGACGAAACTTCTACACCACCAAGGATGCTTTGAAAGTAGTATCGGATGAAGTAGGGTTTTTCTTTGTTGTTCTTTTCATAGCAATTCTAAATTGGATCGCCGAAACCAATAGTCCGGATTATACTAAAAAACCACCAGAACGAATATAACAGCTCCTGTGTTTTGTTGCCTAGCAATAATAGCTTTGCTGTTTTTGAGCGCCCATATTTGATCGGCTCCAACTGAGTCAAGCGTCTTGGCATCAGAGAGGTTCTTTCTTTCCAGCCCTGCCCTAAAAAAAAATTTTCATGTCAACGTCATTTGAGCTGACTTAACTGATAATACGGAAGAAGAATTACTCTCAGAAAAATCTTATCCTTGTGGTATAATCGCTCTATAACGCGTCGCCGGAGAACATCACTCCAAACCTCTATCCATAAAAAAGAAGGAGCTGTAACTTTTTATCTGACTTGATAATGAAAAATCTTAAATACCGACTTAAGCAAGGGGAAACCCTTCATGGTTGCTGGCTAAATCTTGGCACTCCCATTACGGCCGAGATCGTAGGATTTGCTGGCTTTGATTGGGTCCTGATCGATCTTGAACATGGAGCAGGTGTTGAAAAGGATGTTCTTTACCAATTGCAGGCAATCGAACACACTTCCGCAGCGGCCATAGTAAGAGTCGAAAGCGCCCACAGTCAAAGAATACACCGAATTCTTGATATGGGCGCCGAAGGCATTATGTGTCCGCGAATCAGCAACGCGGCTGAAGCATTGGATGTCGCACGGGGCTTGTATTATCCACCCGACGGGAAAAGAGGAATAGCAAAAATGGTCCGTGCTACTCGATTTGGAAAGGATTTCAATGATTATTACCAAAACTCAAAAGACAACATCCTCGGCATTGTGCAAATTGAAACAGCAGAAGTGCTGAATCATCTTGATGCAGTAGCAGCGATTGATGGCATCGACGTTCTCTTCATCGGTCCCTCAGATCTCAGCATGGAGCTTGGTATCTTCGGACAGCTTGATCATCCTTTGTTCCGGGATGCTTTAAAAGCAACAGTAAGCGCTGCAGGGAAAGCGGGTAAGGCAACAGGAATACTGCTGCTCAATCCAGACGATTACAAAACCTATCATGATCTTGGTATTAGATTTATCGCATGTGGGTCGGATGCAACCTTTGTTGCCGAAGGTGCACGTAATATGGCGGCTAAGCTGGGTACGATCAGATCCAACCAGTAATTTTTACTTATAAGCGAATATTATCAATGGACAATCCTTTCCTCATCTTACTGGTAGGTATAACCGTTGTAGTGGGTGGCATTATCGGATTAAAACTTCACCCGTTTCTTGCACTAATTCTTGGCGCCTTCGTAGTTGCCATGTTAACACCGGCTTCCTTATTGGAAGAGTATGCATTGTCGAAAGGTACATCGCCTGCAGCGGCATTGCAGTTCTCAAAAAAGAGTATGGGTGAGAGAGTAGCCAGTGAATTTGGTAACACCTGTGCCAAAGTGGGCATCCTTATCGCTATGGCAGCTATTATCGGAAAGTGTATGCTCGAAAGTGGCGCTGCCGAAAGAATTGTACGGTCAATTTTGCGCCTTACGGGAATGGATAAGGCACCACTTGCCTTTTTAGGCAGCAGCTTCTTTCTGGGTATACCAGTATTTTTCGATGCTGTAGTTTTACTAATGATACCGTTAGCAAAAACGATAAGCATTCGTCTCGGAAAAAACTATTTGTTATTTGTCCTGGCGATCATCGGAGGCGCGGCAATGGCTAACTCGCTTGTGCCTCCGGCGCCAGGACCTTTATTCCTCGCAGGCGAAATGCAGTTATCCATAGGTGTTATGATGGTAAGCGGGATTCTGCTGGGATTAATAACTATAACAGCCGGATATATCTGGGCCGTTTGGGCCAACAAAAAATGGCCGGTCGCAGTAAGAGATTCACTGGATGCAAGGCTTGAGGACATAAAGTCTGCTTCCGCTGAGTCTACAGGAGCCCTTCCTTCATTGTGGTTTTCACTTCTTCCTGTTATGATCCCGATCGTGTTTATTTGCGCCCATACAGCGGTGAATTCATTCTATCCTGCAGAAATCGCCGGCTCAAAGTCCGCTACCTGGAACAAACTTGCTGCCATAATCCAATTCCTGGGAGATAAAAACACAGCGTTAATGCTCGGAGCAATAACGGCTTTGATCCTGCTTGCCATACAGAAGAAAGCAAGCAAAAAAGGGATAGGACCTTTTGTTCAGGAAGCCTTGCTGAGTGGCGGCGCAATCGTGCTGATCATCGGAGCAGGAGGTGCCTTCGGCGGAATGCTTCAACAAACCGGGATCAGTTTGCGAATTGCCGAAATGACAAAAGATTATCAGATGGCATTGATACCACTTGCATTCTTCATTACCGCCGTTGTTCGAACAGCCCAGGGCTCTGCTACAGTAGCGTTGATCACCGCATCAGGGATTCTTTCAGGAATGACTCAGTCGGAAGGACTGGCATACAATCCGCTTTATATTGGTCTGGCTATCGGTTGTGGATCTAAGTTAATTCCGTGGATGAATGACGCGGGATTTTGGATAATCTGTAAAATGTCGAATTTGACTGAAAAAGAAACTTTGAAAACTTTTTCGCCGATGCTGACGATTATGGGACTTACAGGCCTGGTAGTACTCATGCTGGCCGCGAAATTGATGCCATTGATTTAAAAACACAATAAAGTACGCTAGCGCCCGTGCCTGTTGCTTGAGGAACTTTGAAATATTGAGTAGTTGAAAAATCACGTAGAGTCATGAACGAACATTTTAAAAAGCGGAAAGGTCCAAAGATTAAGGACATCATTATAACTCCTATCGCTGTAGTGGATCCGCCGCTACTGAACGCTGCCGGACTGCATGCTCCATACGCATTACGTACGATTGTAGAAATAATTACGGATGACAACCTTTCCGGAATCAGTGAAATTCCCGGGAACGCCGATACGGATATTGCGCTTGGAAAAGCAAAAGAATTAATCATCGGAAGAGATCCGTACCAGTTAAACGCCATGCGTAAGTTGCTGGAAAAATATTTCGGCAAGGAAACTTCGGCGCAGCGAGGAGATGCACCCTGGGACCAGCGAAAGCTGGTACATGTTTACAGTGCAATTGAAGTGGCTTGCATGGATATTATTGGCAAACTGACCGGACTTCCGGTTGTGGATCTTCTTGGCGGAAAAATGAGAGAGTCTGTTCCTTTCTCTGCATATCTTTTTTATAAGTACCAAGGGGCTGGTGGCGAACTGAAACTTCAAATCGATAAGAATGCGGATGGCTGGGCTGCTTCGCGCCAGGCAAAGGCATTGAATCCGGATGAGATTGTGGCGCAGGCGAACAGCATGTGTCATGAATTCGGATTTAAATCGATCAAATTAAAAGGCGGCGTATTTGAGCCGAGAGTAGAAGTTGATTCCGTATTTGCATTAAGAGAAGCATTTGGGGCAGATGTTCCTTTGCGTATAGACCCAAATGCTTTGTGGACGGTTGAAACTTCAATCAAATACGGAAAGGAGATGGAAGGATATATTGAATACCTGGAGGACCCTACGAGAGGACAGGAGAATATGGCGAAGGTGAGAAAGGCATTGAATGTTCCGTTGGCGACAAATATGTGCACCACGTCGTTTGAAGATATACCACGAAGCGTTTTTCTGGGGTCTGAGGACATCATTCTAAGTGATCATCACTTCTGGGGCGGTTTACGATCATCCATGGAACTAACGAGAATATGTGAAACTTTTGGAAGGAAGCTTTCGATGCATTCGAACAGTCACCTCGGAATCTCGTTAGCAGCGATGGTACATCTCGGAGCTGCAATTCCCGAATTCAGTTATGCATTAGACACACATTATCCCTGGCAATCGGATGAGGTGATCAAAGGGGGCCGCTTCAAATTTGAAGATGGAGCCGTAGAAGTGCCGACAGAACCGGGATTGGGAGTAGAGCTGGATCGCGATGCGCTTGCAAGACTTCATCAGAATTATTTACGATGCGGTCTGAAAAAAAGAAATGATGAAGTTGAAATGCAAAAGGTCGTTCCAGGGTGGAAGTTCAAACCGGTGAGATGGTAGTATATCGTATACAACATCCATTTTTAATACCATCAACTATCATTTATGTTCCACTAAATAAATAATAACACATGAGAACTTTCGCCATTGTACTTATTGTTATTGGAATTCTGATGCTGATCATTCCAGGTGTAACGTTTAAGAAGAAAGAAAAAGTCGTTGATGTTGGTCCCGTAGAGATCAATAAAAAAGAAAACAAAACTGTCAGCTGGCCTTTTTATGCGGGAGCAGTTGTGACAGTAGCCGGGGTAGTGTTACTACTGGCCAGCAAAAGAAGACAAATCGGCTAATCAGCCCATTATTTCGAATCCACTAATATGATTTAATAAACTTCTTCCTTTCGCTGATTCCATTTGCTTCAAGCATCAACCAGTAAACACCAGGCGCTAATTGACCAACAGGAACTGAAATTGTTGTATATCCTGCCATAAGTTTGAATTGCTGATGGTAGACTTTTTGTCCAGAAACGTTGAATACACTAAACTCTGTCAGCGCAGCTTTTTTGGCGAGTACACTTACTTTAAGCTGGTGTATGGCAGGATTAGGAAAGAGATTAACCTGGTTGAAAAGCGGATTCACGTTCTTAGTAACATGTACAATTGGCGAATATGCTGTTGTTCCATTATTACGCACAATCTTTAAGCGATAAAAAATAGTCCCTGAATAGTCACCGTGATCTTTAACCGTAAACTTATAACTACCATTATTTGCAACACGAGCAACGGTGGAATAACTTACCTGGTCAATTGAAAGCTCCACCTCATACATTTGGATATCATCAATTTTGATCATTATCCACTCTAAAGAAATATTCGCTTCTTCAGGACGGGCTCTAAAAGATTTCAATTCAGCAATTGGTAAAGGCGCACAAAGAAAATTACCTTTTGCGGGTTGTACATATCCAGTGAGTTCTGATCCATTTCCACCAGGGGTGGCGCCATTCGCAGACCCATGGCAAGCTGTCACAGTTGTCAGTGTACTACCGACTCCATTGCCACCTCCACTAAGGCTCGACGTTATATTGGGGGAAAACGTTGATCCCGACATCCACACTACTCCCCCGCCGCCGCCACCCCCCGGTCCTAAGCAGTCGCTCGTTGCACGACTAGCATCCGACCCACGGCCACCTGTAACGGTTGCTGATATATTCCCG
>DAINQQ010000035.1:26938-32879 GCA_036742645.1 Flavitalea sp. | reverse complement strand
AAACGGTCCGAAGATCACTTTCTCCAACACCGTTATGTATATTTTTCTTGTGTTGGGCTTATTGCTGATGGTGCTGATGGCATATTTTCCACACGAGTTGTTCTGGGTGTTATGGGTCAGTCTGATTCCGGCTTTAGTGCCTGCCATGGCACTTGCCAAACTGTGGTCGCCCTTTTCACCGATTGGTCAAAGAGGTGATTGGTCCCCGGTGATTTTGATAGCACTGGCTACGCTGGTCAATGGTTTTTTCTGGGAATTTTGGAACTTCGGCAGCGAATGGTTTCACGATGATGCCCCCACGAATCCGAACTACTGGAAATATTCGGTACCTTATGTAGACAAATTCCATATCTTCTCTGAAATGCCTGTACTGGGCTATTTTGGATATCTTCTTTTCGGGATTGTATGTTGGATATTGTGGTTAACCATGGCGTATTTGTTCAGCTTCAATCCTTCCATACATCAAGACGACGATCCACAGACCTGACCTGTAAAAAAAATCTGCCCTGTTTTCAATTTAACAGTGTTCCGAAACTAAAATAAGGAATGATGCAGAATAAATTGCCCCGAAATTACCTTGTAATCCTTGCAGTGTTCACGGCGTTTTGCCTTTTGTGTCTTTTCATCCGCAATGGTGTTGAAGGAAACACTGTTTACAATTTTTTATTATGGAATCTATTCCTGGCATTCCTGCCGTTGTTGATGGCATGGGTCATTCATTTCTTCGTAGGAAGGTTGAGTAAGATCATTGTGATTATTGGCAGCCTGGTGTGGCTGTTGTTTTATCCAAATGCCCCTTATATGATCAGTGACCTGATTCATGTTAATAACGCGAATGCCATGGTGCTTTATGATACCCTTATCATTTTTTCATTTTCCATGCTCGCCTTATTCTATGGTTTTTATTCAGTGAAGATCATCCATCTTTGTTATCGACTGATAACAAGCAAAAGAACAGCGCATCTTGTGATTGTCGCCGCGATCTTGCTTAGTAGCGCAGGCATTTATCTGGGCAGAATTCTCCGGCTGAATTCATGGGATCTATTCAGGCATCCAATCCAAACCATGCAAACTATTTTTGATCATCTATGGCCTATCAATAAAAACCCTACAACCTATGTTATCATCCTGCTATTTAGTTGCATCCAGTTTATCTTATTGACCATGATGAAGGACATGGATGAAATTGAGAAGGAGAGCCTCATCAGCGGGCGGTATAGTGCTTGAATCTATTTCGTTTGAATTGCAAATCTTATCGCAGGCGCATGAGAAAAGAAAGTAATATACTGGGTTATTCGGTCAGCGAAACACTTCACGAAGGAGCAACAAATGCTGTCTTACGGGCCACCTCTACCAATGATCATAATGTAATCCTCAAAACATGCGTGAAAAGCTATCCTGGTTCCACGGAAATTGCGGTTCTCACAAAAGAATTTGACATCCTGAAAGATCTTCCGATTGACGGCGTGAATAAGGTGATCGAATTCGTCACATTTGAAAATAAGCCGGTACTGGTCATGGAAGATATTGGTGGCATCACACTTGCCGAATACTTCCGCACAAGTCCATTTAACCTCGCGAAATTTCTTGAAATAGCAATCAGGGTCGCGGATATATTGGGGGGTATACATGGAAGAAATATCATGCATAAGAATATTAATCCCCACAATATCATCATCAATAAGGATACCGGTGATATCAGGATTATTGATTTCGCTATATCCGCCAGGCTTTCGCAAGAACATCCTTCAGTTCGTAATCCAAATTTATTGGAAGGTTCGCTGTTGTATATGTCTCCCGAGCAAACAGGACGCATGAACCGGTCCGTTGATTACAGGACCGACATGTATTCGCTGGGCATCACCTTTTATGAAATACTCACTGGTAAATTGCCTCACCAGGCCGAGGATGCGATGGAGCTTTTGCATTGTCATATCGCAAAGAAAATCATTCCTGCAGCCGAGATCAATCCGGCGGTTCCAAAAGTCCTTTCAGATATCGTTTTGAAATTGACAGCAAAAATTGCAGAAGACAGGTACCAGAGTACGATCGGGTTAAAGTATGATCTTGAACAATGTTTGAATGCGCTGAAAGAAAAATCATCAATTAGTGATTTTCCGATCGGTCAAAGAGATGTTTTTTCACGATTTAAAATTCCCGAGCATGTATACGGAAGGGAAAAAGAACTGGATCAGCTCATCGATTCATTTGAAGATGCCGCAAACGGGATGTGTAAACTAATGCTGATCAGTGGAGCTTCTGGTATAGGAAAGACGGCCCTGGTCAACGAGATTCACAAACCGGGATTACGGACGAACGCCTATTTTATCAGTGGAAAATTTGATCAGTTTAAAGCGAATGTTCCGTTTAATGCGTTTACTCATGCCTTTTCCGACCTGCTTCGTCAGCTGATGAGTGAGCCAAAAGAACGACTTGAAAAAATACAAAGGGATCTTTCAGACGCTTTGGGTTTAAATGCATCTATCCTTACTGACCTTATCCCTGAATTTAAATTGCTCATTCATCAACCTGGTGCTGTATCCGAATTGAATCCTGTTGAATCACAAAACCGTTTTTTCTTTACGCTGAACGATTTTATCAGGGTATTTGCCACAAGAGAACATCCGTTGATCATTTTCCTGGATGACCTGCAATGGTGCGACGATTCCTCGCTTGGCCTGCTCAGGGAATTAGTTGTTAAAGAAATTCCTTATCTATTCGTTATTGGGGCGTATCGGAATAATGAAGTGAATGATGGTCATCCACTCGCACTGGCTATTGAAGAAATAAAGAAAACGAAACGGGTGCATGAAATACAACTCCGGGCTCTTAATGAACAACAGGTCAACCAGATTGTATCAGATGCGCTGCTGAGAACACAGGATGAAACGAGGGAACTTGCCCTGTCGATTTTTAAAAGAACTGCAGGCAACCCATTTTACATCAATGAACTGCTGAAAACAGTTTATCACGAAGGGTTGATCCGGTTCAATTTTAGCAATGGAAAATGGACCTGGGAAATTGAAAAAATCTCCGCGCTGAATATTTCCGAAAATGTGATCGAGTTTATGACGGGTAGGTTGAAGGAATTACCAGCCTCTTGTTTAGAAGTGTTGGAACTGGCTTCCTGTATTGGTAATAGTTTCAAACTGAAAACACTGTCTCTCATCACCGGGAAAAAGGCCTCTGATATCGCTGCGATATTATGGCCGGCGCTTGAAGTGGAGATCATCATTCCATTAAGCGGAAATTATCGCCTGATCATCAATGATGAAGATTTCGACGTGATCTATAAATTTCATCACGATAGAATTCAACAGGCTACATATTTGCTGATTGAAGAAACTCGCAAACGTATGCTGAACCTGCAGATCGGCAGGATTCTATTCAGAAACGCTTCTGAATCGGAAAAAGATGAACGATTGATAGAGCTGGTACGACATTTCAACGAATCACGTATGCTCATTACCGATACTGATGAAAAGATCCAGCTCGCAGAAATGAATCTGAAAGCCGGCAAAAAAGCACAGGCATCTGTGGCGTACCAGTCGGCGTTGCAGTATTTCAAAACAGGCATTGAATTACTACCAGATTCGCCATGGCAAACACACTACCCGATAGTGTTTGAATTATATGGGGGTTATGCCCAGAATGCGTACCAGACAAACCAATATGAGATTGCCGAGGAATGTATCAACCTGTTGTTAGCTGAGGCAAGAACTAAGCTCGAAAAAGTCGGTATTCTTTCGATGAGGGTTAGGCAATACAATACGGTTGGTAAAGCGGAAGAAGCCATCCGTTCCGGCATTGAAGGACTTGCGCTATTGGGTTATAAGTTAGCGGAGAAGCCCGGCTCTATGTCGGTACTGAAGGAACTTCTGAAAGCGAAGTGGAATCTTGGGCGCCGTAAACCAGCACATCTTCTCGATGCTCCCCTGTTGAAGGATTCCGAAAAAAAGGCAGCGGTTCGGATGTTAACAGAAATAGGTCCTTCCGCTTATATTTTAGGCAATGACAATTTATACGCGCTCACCCAGCTTAAGGTTGCAAATCTTTCTTTGGTATACGGTAATGCACCTGAATCAGCCTATGCTTATATCGCTTTCGGTACCGTCCTCGCCGGCCTTTTTGGTGACCTCAGGGCTGCGGAAAACCTTGGAAAACTTGCACTCGGACTAAATAAGAAACTGGGTGATATCGAATTCCGGTGCCGCCTGATCGCTGCATACGGTGTGTTGACCCATCACTTCAATCATCATTGGAATACAAGCGGCGACTGGTTTAAGAAAGGAATTGAGGCCGGGTATCCTTCTGGAGATCTTTTTTACCTCGCTCATTGTGCTGTGAATTGTACTGTGTGGAATGTTGCACTTTCTCTACCTGCGTCCCTGGAAGACCAGGTCAAATATTTAAAAGTAATAAAGGACACCAATTATGCGGATGCTTACGACACTGCACGAATGAATTTGCAATTAACCAAAAACAGGATGGGTCTGACCGAAAACCGGCTAACGATGAACGATGAGTTATTTAATGAAGAAGATTGTCTCGAACAAATGACGAAGCGGAAATATTTATCCGGAATTGGAATGTTCTATATCCATAAAGCCACTATTTACCTGGAATACGGAGAATACGAAAAAGCATTTGATGCTATCAGGATGGCCGATGGTTTCATAAAATCTTTAGTCAGCCTTATTTATCTAACGCGCCTTTGTTGTATTTCCTTTTTTACCTGTTCTGGCTATTTCGTTGATGGGAATAACCCTCCGAAAACAATCTTGAAAAAAAGGATGAAAAAAGAATTCGCCCGGATGAAAAAATGGGCGGCTTATAACCCAGTCAACTTTCAACATATAAAAACCCTGATGGAAGCAGAAATGGCGGCAATCGAAGATAAGCGAGTGCTTGCTGAAAAACTGTATGAAGAAGCGATAAAACTGGCACATCAGAATGGATGGCGCGACGATGAGGCCCATGCGAACGAACTGGCTGCGAAATTCTTTGCAAGGAATAAGCAGCAGAAAGCGGCATCGGGGTACTGGCAGGAGGCCCGCTACCTTTTTGATTTATTAGGTGCGTCCGGGAAAACAGCATTTCTTAAAGAAACAAAGCCGGATTATTCTCACATGGGGCAAGCCCGACGCAAAGCGCAAACACAACAAACTGACAATTTATCGGTCGATCCAAAGGAAAATTTTCAATACCTGGATGTATCAACGATTATCACATCGTCGCAGGCAATATCAGAAGAAATTAAATTGGAATCGCTGTTAAGCAAAATGATGAACATCATTATGATGAACGCAGGAGCTGAGACGGGCATGCTATTGCTGGAGCAGCGGGGAAAGTTATTTATACAGGCTTCGGTCGAAGATAATAAGGTGATCACCATGCAGAATATCGCAGTGAAGGAAAGTGGGCATATTCCGCAAAGCATTATTAATTACGTTTCACACCTGAGTGAACCTGTGGTCCTGGATGATGCGGCGAATGAAGGGGAGTTCACGAATGACAAATACATCCTGCAACGGCGACCTAAATCGGTACTTTGCAGCCCGATCGTTTTTCTAAATAAATTGTTTGGAATTATATACCTGGAAAATAATCTTTCTGTAGGAGCATTTACGAAAGACAGGTTGAAAGTACTTCAACTATTATCATCCCAAATGGCGATTTCCATTCAAAACGCAAATATGTATGCCAACCTTGAAGAGAAAGTAGCGGATCGCACCAAAGAATTGCAACTGGAGAAGAAAAAGTCGGATGATCTTCTTTTTAATATCCTGCCGGAAGGTGTGGCGAATGAATTGAAATCAACCGGTTCTGCAGAAGCGAAACAATTTGATCATACCACCGTTCTCTTTACAGATTTTGTTGATTTTACGAAAATCAGTGAATCACTCACGCCGAAAGCATTGGTAGCTGAAGTTCATCTTTG
>DAINQQ010000035.1:0-26928 GCA_036742645.1 Flavitalea sp. | reverse complement strand
CGCCACGGACTTGAAAAGATCAAGACAATTGGCGATGCCTACCTCGCAGTTTGCGGCATGCCGTCGGAAGATTTGAACCACGCTACCAAAGCAGCTAAGGCCGCACTCGATATTCTGGACTTTATAACAAAACGGAAAGCGGAAGGTGGTCTCTTCGATATTCGAATAGGTTTAAATAGTGGGCCGGTGGTAGCGGGAATAGTTGGCGTTAAAAAATTCGTGTATGATATCTGGAGTGATACCGTCAACACGGCTGCCCGTATGGAAAATAACAGCGAGGCCGGTAAGATCAATGTCAGCGCGACTACTTACAACCTGATCAAAAATGAATTCCATTGCACTTATCGTGGGATGATCAACGTCAAAAGCAAGGGGTTGGTGGAAATGTACTTTATTGATGGGAAGATTTTCGATTAGTGTTTAGCGTTGCCACGAAGTCGATCGAGCGCGTAAAAACTCCGAACGGTTTTGCACGGATTACACGGATTAGATTGGTGTGAATCCGTCAATCGGTCGCAATAGATGAATTCTGTACAACAAATGCAGATCTTTGTTAGGAACTTTTCTTTTTGTGACGATCATGGCCACGAATGATACGAATTATCACGAAAATAGGATTCCTGTCATTCGTGGCTCTGGTCTTTTCTATAGTTGTACAACTAAATCCTCTGGCCTTCCAGACCATCGAATCCGTGGCAAAACCCTTATGAGTTTTTAAGTTTTCTTTTCTGTTGTACAGAATTACACGAATTGACCCGAATAAATTTGTGGCGACAACTCTACTCTATTTCGGATACATTTGCAGAATCCAAAAACGAAGAAGCGATGAACAGAGTGCAGTCTGATTTTTTTGATGCCTCTCGAAGAGGAGATGTTGAAGCGATTTCGAGGATGTATAACGATGACCCGCAAATAATCAATATCGCTGACACGCGGGGATTCACTCCGTTAGTACTTGCAGCATATAACAATCAACCTTCCGTGGTAGAATTCCTCTTGTCGAAGGGCGCTGACATTGCATCACAGGATGCTTCAGGCAATACCGCATTAATGGGAGCCTGCTTTCGCGGGTACCGCGAGATTGTAAGCAAATTAATCGAAGCAGGAGCGGATGTCAACCAACGAAACTTTCAGGGCGCCACCGCGCTCACCTTTGCAGCGACTTTTGGTCAGCTTGAAATTGCAGAAATGCTGCTGAATCATGGAGCGGATATTGATGTAAGAGATGTTCGTGGCAAAAGTTCCCTTGATCATGCCGTTATACAAGAGAATCTGTCGATGATCGAACTGCTCGAGAAATATTTGAATACAAGGCAGGCTAAGTAGTTCGTGACAATCCTATTGTTTCCTTGCCACGGGTTGCACAGATTAATCAGTGATAATCCGTGTCCTGAGCTTGTCGAAGGGTTCTTATAACAAGAAGATGCCTTGTTTCGTTCGTCACGAATTACACGAATTAATTCGTGGCAATTCGTGAAATTCGTGGCAAGACTTCCTGATTTGGATGTTGGTTCTTTAAACAAGTAAATCAAGGTTCAGACACTTATGCGGTGAGAAATAGTCTGCGTTGCAAATTGCAGTTGAAAAAATTTACTGTAGCCATTCCCTCACTCTCCTCCTGCAGTCTGGAAACCCGCATGTTAAGATAGCTTACTACAATGATAATTGAGATAAGCACGAGTAAAAAAAATGTCTCGTAATTGCACATGTAACAATGTTATAATAGGGCTTTAGGAACCGGCCTGTTACAAGAATAAGTTGAACAGGAACTGATTTCTCTTAAGTAAATAGTTGCTATATGAAACAGAGCTTAACTCGAGTCATTCCTTGTTGGAAAGGTGAGAGAAGGTCATTGATTGTACTATCCATCTCTCTCTCAATTTTACTGTCGTTTTCATTTGGAGCGAAGGCACAAGAGCGGCGCGTCGGCGGCGTCGTTAAGGATATTGCCGGCCGGGGCGTTGAAGGCGCCAGCGTTCGCGTAAAAGGCACGAACACAGGTACAGTAACAGACTCCGCAGGAACCTACTCCATCACTGTTCCAAATGCTCAGGCCGTTCTTGTTATTAGTTTCACAGGGTATGCCGCTCTCGAGGAAACGGTCGGCTCCCGCACTTCTATTAACCCTACTCTGAAACAAAGTCTAACCGATCTCGACGAAGTGGTCGTTGTTGGTTATGGCACTCAACGAAAACGCGACGTTACCGGCGCGATTGCATCCGTAAACAGTGCCCAGATCACGCAACGGCAACCGGTCGATGTATTTGATGCATTGCAGGGCCAGGTAGCCGGCGTCGTTATTGCGCAGGAGTCCGGTCGTCCAGGTGCAGGAAGTTCGATACGCATAAGGGGTACCGGCACATTAGAGGGTGGTGCCGATCCACTGTATATTGTAGATGGCGCGCAGGGAGTAAACATTGATGGTATCAACCCGGCAGATATTGAATCGATCGAAATCTTAAAGGATGCTGCTTCGGCTGCAATTTACGGAGCCCGTTCAGCAAATGGTGTTATTATAATTACTACAAAAAGAGGCCGCGAAGGAAAACCACGTATCGATGTACGTTACCTCGCAGGCCTGAGCACATTATCACGTAAAGTGCCACAAGCAAATGCTGCCGAAAGGCGATTGCTCGATCTGAAGCGTAGCTCAAGCGGTACAATCTCTACGCCAACGGATTCATTGAACCCGGGCTACAATGCAGATAATGACTACCAGGACCTCTTAACGCAAACTGCCACCAGGCACCAGGTCGATCTAGGTATCAGCGGTGCATCAAATACGTTAAACTATTACGGAAGCATCGGATTGCTAAAAGAGAAGGGCCTTATCGTGAACAGTTGGGCTGATATCGTCCGTGCCCGGTTTAACATCGACTATAAGCCCAATACAAAGTTTGCTTTTGGCAGCCGCATACAGGCTTCTTACCAGAGAGAAAACCGGATCGATGAAGGAAATACGCTTGGCCAGGCAATACAAAGACCGCCGAACTTCCGGATATATTTCCAGGATGGATCATTGTCCGGTCTGATCGGTGGCAGAAGAAATCCACTTGCTGAAGCGCTTTATCGCAAAAATGAGTATGATATATATGATGGCAACATATACACCTATGCTACCTACAATTTCACCAAGGATCTGAAACTTACCGTTGATGCCAATGTAAGAGCAACCTATGAGAAGAATCTTGAATTCGCAGCAAGGTTACTCAGCAGCGCCAACCCATTGAACAATGAGCTTTTTGAAAATACTGAACTCAACACATACTGGATGACGCAGGCATTTTTGAATTATAATAAAACACTTGGTGGTAAACATACGCTCACAGGAGTGTTAGGCGTAAGCGCCGACCAGGATTTCGAACATACTACCGAGCAGGGAGGAACAAACCTCGTGACAGAATCGGTGTTAACGCTTAATTCAGTCGGAATAAGAACGGCGGGTACTACTGCTGAAGAAAAAGCTTTTTCAGCTTCTGCATTTGGAAGACTCGGATATTCTTATAAAGGAAAATATCTCTTCAACAGTAATTTCCGCGCCGATGGTTCTTCAAGATTTGGCAAAGACAGCAAATGGGGATTCTTTCCCTCCGCGTCTGTTGGTTGGCGTTTTTCGGATGAATCATTTATGGAGTGGTCGAAGGGAGTATTGGACGATGGTAAGATTAGAGTTAGCTATGGCCTGACAGGAAATGACCGTGTTGATCCGTATGATGCGATTCTTCGTTATACGTTCAGCGGAAGTCCTTCCGGAAATTCATACAACGGCATATCTGGCGTGGCCCCTAATAGCTTGTTTGGAAATAGCAAACTCAGCTGGGAGGAGCAGTCGCAATTTAATGTGGGGGTCGACCTGGTCTTTTTCAACGGAAGATTCAGTTTAACTGCAGACTATTATAACAAAATAACAAGTGATCTGTTATACAGTGCGCCACTCCCGTATGAAACGGGCTTCAATAGTGTTAAGGTAAATGTTGGGTCAATTCAAAATAAAGGTTTTGAATTTTTGTTGACTGGCTATCCAATCCGTGGTAAAAATTTTCAATGGAATGTTTCCTATAATATGTCCTTCAACAACAATACCGTAAAGGAATTGTATGCGGGAACCACCTTATTGCCAGGAAATCCTAACGTGTGGCTTGTAACCGAAGGCGGTCGATTGGGGGATTTTTATGGTTACAGGGCATTGGGAGTTTATGCGTACGATGAGTCAAATGCGTATACTGATAACTGGGAACCGCTTACAGCTGTCTTCAATAACGGTACATTCTCACGCTACGAATTTGAAGGGAAACCGTATGCCGGAACTGTCAATAAGCTCACCACCCAGGGGAACCTGTTAAAAGGTGGTGATGTTATCTGGCAGAACACGCAGAAAGACGGCGTAATAGATGATGCCGACCGGATTATTCTGGGTAATGCACAACCAGACTGGGTAGCAGGCTTAACGAATGTTGCCAGTTATAAAAGTCTTACGTTGTCTTTTTCATTTTATATGAGCTGGGGAGGTATGATCTATAACAGGGCCCGCCAGCAGCTCAATTTAAATGCAACTACTAATGTTACTCCAGAACCTGATTATATAAAAGGTGCCTGGTGGAAACCAGGAGATGTAACTATTTACCCGATCGCAAGAAATCTTCCAGTTGGTAATGGGCGGGAGGGTAGCAGTTTGTATATGGAAAATGCCTCTTTTATACGCTTGCGTAACGTACGATTAGCATATGAGCTTCCCCGTGAGGTTGTTTCCAGGATTAGGTTAAGGGGTTTATCAGTGTTTGTGTATGGTAACAATTTGCTAACATGGACAGAATATACATGGTATGATCCTGAAATTTCTTTAGGAAGCGCGCTGACTCCAGGACTTGATAACGGTCGCTATCCGAGGAAGCGTGAATTTGGAGGAGGCATCAACGTGAACTTTTAAACAAGCAACGATGACAAAACGAATTTATATTTTAGTTATAGCGTGTGCTTTGTTATTCGCCGCATGCAAAAAACAACTCGACCAGCAACCTATTTCAGACCTATCGAGTGCACTGTTCTGGAAAACTGCAGAACATGCCCAGTTGGGGAATGCGGCTATCTATGACGGCCTTCAGAAAACACTCAGTGGAAATTTTACCGACTGGGGTGATGCGCGGTCGGATAATTTTACCTATGGTGGAACAGGCGAAAATCAGATCAATGTGGTATTGAATGGACTAAACGCAACAACGCCCGGAACCAATTGGGGAAACCTGTATATGACGATCGGCCGTGCAAACGTTGCAATCAAATACCTGCCTACTATAACCGAATTATCTGAAGTCAATCGAAACCACTACCTCTCGCAGGCATATGCATTAAGAGCATACATGTACTGGTGGGGAGTAAGAGTATGGGGAGATCTGCCGGTTACAGTAACACCGTATGAGGACATTAACGCAGATCCGAATGTTCCGCGCAGTTCGGCTGATTCAATAATAAACAGCCTCATTATACCGGACCTGGAAAAAGCGTTAACGCTACTCGACAAAAATGCTACACGCAGTGTCTGGGAGATAAATGATGGAAGCATTTTGTCTATCCTGGGAGATGTTTATCTCTGGAAGAAGGATTATGCAAAAGTGATTACGACAACCAGCCTACTCACTGCTCTGGGCAGGTATGGCCTCGCAGCTACCACTTCCTATCGCGACATTATTGTAACTGCATCTACGAATGAAAACATCTGGAGCCTTAACTGGAATTATTTGGTTGATGGAGGAAATGCAATAGCAGGGAAAATCGGTAGTTCTGATCAGACTTCTAACTACTACATCGATAGTGTTCCATTATTAAGATGGGAAACAAATAAGGCAGATATCCGGCGTGGTATCAATTACGATACCGTGGTGTCAAACGCTTTGCAAAGAGTTATTCAGATCTGGAAATATTTTCCTGCTGGTTCGAATGGAAGACCTGTTGTTCCGGCCAGGGCCCAAAATGAAGCAAAGTTGCCTTTGTATCGATGGGCTGATATTTTACTGATGCGTGCCGAAGCGCTCAACAGAGGCAATAACGATAAGACTGGAGCGCTCGCAATCGTCAATCAGATTCGTACCAGGGCAAGAGCAGGGAACGTCGATTCAGCGAGGTACAATAAATTCGTCACTGCCAATGATGTTGAATCTGCCATATTGGATGAAAGACAATTGGAACTTTTTGCAGAAGGGAAACGTTTCTTTGATTTGGTAAGGACGGGTCGTGTTTTACAGGTGATGGATCCGTTGATCCGCCAACGTCAACGAAACCTTGGGCTTTCACAAACCGGATTTACAGATGCGCGTAAAATCCTTTGGCCTGTGTCTCGAGAAGCACTGACAAGAAATCCTTTGGTGAAACAAAATCCACCTTACACCGATTAAATCTAAAAGATGAAAGGGATGAAACTTTGTCAACTAAAATATATCTCAAGTTGCGTGGTTGTTGCCGCCTTGCTTTCTACAAGCTGTAAAAAACTGGCCGGGCTTCCTCTACAGGAAAATCAGCCGCATATCGTATCGACACTCGATCCGCACATTAAGATGAGTGCATGGGAGTTTTTAAAAAGCCGGGCTTTGGGAACATCTGACTTCAAAGATTCAATTCTTTACCGGATGTACCAGGGTATCATTTACTCAGGGATCGATTCTGCTGAGTATACAAAGACTGATAGGACTTTCATCCTGCTCCATAATGATGCGGTTCTTAGAAAAAGTGGAACGACCACCACCGCCGACTCCTATTTTGGAAGGTATAAGGTAAATGGCGTCGCTGCAACTAAATGGGAGGACTATCCGAAGGATTCTGTAAAAAATTACATGCTGTCTTTGATCGTTCAGGACGAGCATTCCTTTGAAAACACTTTTCCCGATCCGAAATTCGAAAAGACTTTGAGGCCTCCTGGAACTGATCCGTTAAATCCTGAAAGCATCATCGCTTTTCGGGTGATCAATGACCGCGATTCAAGGTTCCGGATAAATGATTTTCCAGGAAGCGCCGTTCCTACCCCTAATCTTGCAACTCCTGGAATCCAGGCGCGCACAGCCGGAATTCTTTCAACGAATGGTCCAGTTCATGTAATAGACAGAGTTCTTTTTTATCAAAAGAGCCAGTAGGTGTTGTTGGGAATAAGTTCTTCCAGTTACTCGAATAATATAACCTAATAACTATTATTTTTATCAGGCAACTCCCTTCCTGACCTTTGTGTCTACGCCTTTGTGTTCGTCGTCAACTCTTCGATTGTATAATTAGGAGGCACAAAGTAGGGCACACACACGAGGGCGTAATTCATAAACAATGAGTAAATATTCGACCGGATGAAAAAAATTGTTCTCGTAATTATTCACCTTACCATCACGTATTCCACGATTGCTCAAACACAAAAGCAGGATCCGAATCTTAAACTTTGGTATGATAAACCAGCTAGCATATGGGAAGAAGCTCTCCCATTAGGCAATGGCAAAACTGGCGCAATGGTTTTCGGCGGCATTGTTACTGAGCGCTTCCAATTAAATGACAATACACTTTGGTCCGGCTATCCCAATCCGGGGAATAACCCGAATAGTCCTGCAGTTTTACCACAGGTGAGACAGCAGGTTTTTGAAGGCAACTACGACAGTGCCGCAAGGCTCTGGAAAAAAATGCAGGGACCGTATTCTGCACGATATCTTCCGCTAGCCGATCTATGGCTCGAGTTCGATCTGAAAGACACAACTCCAACAAAATATTATCGTGATCTTGATCTCAATAATGCATGTGCAGCCGTAAGATATACTGCCGATGGTGTAAACTATACAAGAGAGAGTTTTATCAGCTTTCCTGACAAAGTTATGAGTATACGGCTGCGTGCAGATAAAAAGGGCTTGATAAACTTTACAGCATCGATCACTAGCAAATTGAGATTTCAATCAAGGGCTGTAGCGAATGATCAATTGGTACTAAAGGGAAAAGCGCCAAAGTATGTCGCCAACCGTGATTTCGAACCAAGACAGATCGAATATGACACAACAACAAACGGAGAAGGAATGTTGTTCGAGGTGCATGTAAAGGTTGTGACAGAGAATGGCACTGTTACAACGTCTGATAACAAACTCGTGGTGAAAGGCGCTGATGCAGTAACAATTTATCTTTCCGAAGCAACCAGTTTTAATGGTTTCAACAAATCTCCCGTGTTGGCTGGCAAAGATCCTTCTATTGAAGCAACGCAGAATCTTCGCAAGGCAATTACCCTGTCGTACGAATCATTAAAAAAACATCATGTTGACGATTACCAGAGACTATTTGATAGAGTACAGCTGCAGCTCGGAACAGATGAGGCAGCGGTTCGGATGCCAACCAATCAACGCCTGCTGAAATATGGTTCGACACAAAGGGACAACCAGTTACAAACTTTGTATTACCAGTTCGGAAGATATTTAATGATTGCGAGTTCAAGACCGGGATCGAGACCCTCAAACTTGCAGGGTATATGGAACGATCATGTACAACCCCCATGGGGAAGCAACTACACGACCAACATCAATACAGAAATGAATTACTGGCTGGCCGAGAATACAAATCTTTCAGAATGTCATCAGCCTTTATTCGATTTCATGGAAGAGCTCGCGGTGAATGGTGCCATAACAGCCAAAGTAAATTATAACATCCATGAAGGTTGGGTCACTCATCATAATTCAGATCTGTGGGCTAAAACTTCCCCTCCCGGCGGGTACGAGTGGGACCCAAGAGCGATGCCCCGGTGGTCTGCCTGGCCAATGGCTGGAGTGTGGTTCAGTACTCATCTTTGGGAACACTATCTTTTCACCGGAGATAAAAAGTTTTTGCAGTCAAGGGCATATCCTTTAATGAAAGGAGCAGCACAATTCATGCTGCATTGGTTGTTGGAAGATCCGAAATCCGGGTATTTAGTTACAAATCCGTCAACCTCGCCAGAAAACACCATTAAGATAAAAGGGAAAGAGTATCAACTCAGCATGGCCTCGACAATGGATATGTCCCTGATCCGCGAGTTGTTCACTGCATTGATAAAAGCAACAGATATTCTAAAAATAGATAACGAATTTGCAGATAAGCTCATAAAGGCAAAAGACAAATTATATCCTTATCATATCGGGCAGTACGGACAATTGCAGGAATGGTACCAGGACTGGGATGAACCCACGGATAAGCATCGGCATCTTTCACATTTGTTCGGACTTTATCCGGGCAGCCAGATCACAACAAGCACAGCACCCGAACTTGCAGCTGCCGCCAAGCAATCACTGATTCATCGAGGTGACATGAGTACAGGATGGTCCATGGCGTGGAAGATCAATTGGTGGGCAAGATTGCAGGTTGGCGATCATGCTTATAAAATTCTCAGCACGGCATTTACGTACATTGACCCAAGGGAAAAAAGAGATACGATGGGCGGTGGTGGTACATATCCCAATATGTTCGATGCACATCCTCCATTCCAGATAGACGGAAATTTTGGTGCTACTGCAGGCATTACCGAAATGTTGTTGCAAAGTCATGCTGGATTTATTTCTTTGTTGCCTGCATTGCCTGAGGCATGGAGTAAGGGCTCGGTAAGAGGGGTCAAAGCGAGAGGGAATTTTACGGTCTCGATGGAATGGGACAAGGGAAAGCTTCAACAGGGCAAAGTCTTATCGGGACTGGGAGGTAATTGCCGTATACGAACACTTCAGCCGGTAAAGGTTCTTGAGACAAGTTTCTCAACGGCTACCGGCGAAAATCCAAATGTTCTGAATACGGCTTATGGAAAGCCCCCTTATAACAATCCTGGATCGAATCAAGTGCATGAACAGAAAGGATACCATGAACAGAAAGGATACATAATAGATTTCGAAACGCAGAAAGGTAAAACGTATACTATTGTTGCTCTGTAATATAATCAGCCGATTAGGTGATATTTCTTCTAAAGATTGCGGTCTTTATAATGAGTAAGTAAATAATGTTGCCACGGATTACACGAATTAGCACGGATTATCAGTGGTAATCTGTGTAATCCGTGGACAACATTAAACATTATATGAATAATCAAATATGAAAAGAAGAAGGTTTATTGTTGTTTTTCTTTGTGTAACATTATCGTTGACGGCCTATGCGCAAAAAATTTCCTGGACTGAAGTAGAGCCAGGAGTGTGGAAAGGGATTGTGGGCAAGCCTGAATCGTACGATTTACTGAAAGCATCAGGATGTAAACCAAATACAACTGCACTTGCAAAGATTGCGAAGTCATTGTTTCCTCTTTCAATAGAGGACATTTCCGGCACGATCGCGGATGGCAAAACATCTTTGCGCTTTCCATTAGAGCGGCAGGAGCAGCTCTTTGGTTTTGGTCTTAATTTTCAAACCATATATCAGCGCGGAAAAATCTTACAGTTGCATGTGGACCACTATGGCGGAAGGGACAATGGACGCACGCATGCACCCACTCCGTTCTATGTGTCGTCGAAAGGGTATGGCGTATTCATCAACTCTGCGCGTTATCTAAATGTATATGCAGGCACGGGTATAAGACAGGACAGTAAAAATCCTCCTGAAGAGCAGGATCGAAATACAGACAAGAATTGGTCGTCACGACCATATTCAGATGCCGTTGAAATATTGGTACCAGCTGGTGGTGTAGAAGTATATGTATTCGCAGGTCCGACTCCACTTGATGCGATTCGGAGATTCAATCTTTTCAATGGAGGCGGCGTATTGCCTCCGCGTTGGGGGTTAGGATTTACCCAACGTGTTCATCGCTTATATACCGCTGATAGTGTAAAGGCGGAAGCGGCTGCATTTAGGGAGAAGGGATATCCCCTCGATTTTATTGGATTAGAACCCGGTTGGCAAAGCAGGTCGTATCCAGGTACTTTTGAATGGGACAAAAATCGCTTTCCCGATCCAAAAAAGTTCGTTACTGACATGAGCAGTATGGGCATCAGGCTTAATTTATGGATCAATCCTTATGTATCGAAACAGGCGGGCTTCTATGACGCTATTAAACCTTATACCGGATCTCACACCGTTTGGGTTGGGGCAGTCCCGGATCTTACCATTCCCGCAGCAAGGAAAATTTTCTTCGATCAATTGCAGAAGGACCAGGTAGATATTGGCGTGAGTGGGTATAAAATTGATGAAGTGGATGGTTACGATTTTTATTTATGGCCAGACGTGGCTAGTTTCCCCTCAGGCCTGAGTGCGGAACAGATGAGACAGACCTACGGTTTGTTGGCGATGAGATACAGTGCTGAAATGTATCATGCAAAAAATCAGCGAACTTTTGGATTGGTGAGAGCGTCCAACGCGGGCGCTGTTTCTTATCCATACGTGATCTATAACGATTACTACAATCACGAAGATTTCATAACAGCGCTTATCAACAGCGGTTATGCCGGTGTGCTATGGACTCCAGAAGCAAGGGCATCAAAAACAGGAGAGGAGTGGTTGCGCCGTTTCCAAACCGTTGTGTTTTCTCCTATGGCAATGATCAATGCCTGGGCAAGCGGCACCAAGCCATGGTCTTACCCTGACGTAGCTGAACAGGTAAAGGAAATGTCACTGTTACGCATGCAGATGATGCCTTACTGGTATAGTGAGTTTGCTAAATATCATTTTGAAGGAACACCGCCTTTCCGCGGAATGAACCTCGAACCGGGATTCAACCAGGGGGTGAAAAAGGAAACAACAGTAAATACAAACCTCGAAGAAAACCCATATGCGGAAGCAGCATCGAAAGAGATCAAAGACCAGTATATGGCCGGAGAGTATTTGCTGGTTGCTCCGTTATTCACCGGGCAGAAAACTCGCAAGGTCATTTTGCCAAAAGGCAGGTGGTATGATTTCTATACTGGTGAATTTGCGGGCGACGGTGTAATAATAACAGTTGAACCGGGCCTGAACAAGATCCCGGTTTTTGTGAAAGATGGAGGAATTATACCGATGATGCCGCCTTTGTTGCAGGCACCAAAATCGGGTCAGAAAGTTGATCTCGAAATTCGTCATTACGGCAACGCACCAGGACGTTACCTGTTGTACGATGATGATGGCGAAACCTTCAACTATGAAAAAGGAGAGTACAGCTTTCGTGAAATAAAAGTGACCGGTACAAAGGGCCAATGGAAGGGATCTGTATCCGCGCCACAAAATGGAAAGCCAAATAGTGTTGGCAATGTTAGCTGGAAATATATGACAAAGTAATTTTCAAATCTTCAAATTTTCGATCATATTATGAAATGTGCAATCATTCTTACCATGTTTCTTGTGACGGGGTTTTCAATCAGCGAGCAGAAAGTTGATATAGCAAAAGTGTTTTCTGATGCCGAACGGCAAACACAGCTGATGCTACAAAGTATCCCATCAGCAAAAAAAGGCAATCCTGATCTTGTATCTCCCCGAACTCTTGAAAATGGAGAATTAAAACTCGTCGCATCCAGGGATTGGACTAGTGGCTTCTTTCCCGGTCAGCTTTGGTTTCTGTACGAGTTTACAGGGAAGGATGAGTGGAAGCAGCACGCCAGAACTTTTACCGCAAACATTGAAAGAGAGAAAACAAATGCGGGCACACATGATATGGGATTTAAGGTGTATTCAAGCTTTGGCAACGGGTATAGACTTACCCATGACCCCAGCTATCGTGATATCATCATTCAGTCTGCAAAAACCCTGACTACACGCTTCCGACCTGTTATCGGTTGCATCCGTTCCTGGGATCATCATAGAGAACAATGGGGCTTTCCCGTTATCATCGATAATATGATGAACCTGGAACTTTTATTCGAAGCAACTAAGCTTACGGGTGATTCATCGTTTCACCGCATTGCAGTGGCTCACGCCAACACAACCATGAAGAATCATTATCGCCCGGATAATAGTTCATGGCATGTTGTGGATTACGACACAATCACCGGTAAAGTGGTAAAAAAGGAAACTCACCAGGGATATGCCCACGAATCTTCATGGAGCAGGGGACAGGCATGGGGCTTATACGGATTCACGATGTGTTACCGGGAGACAAAGGATGCTAGTTATCTCAGGCATGCGGAAAATATTGCGACGTTTATTTTCAGTCATAAGAATATGCCAAAGGATCTTGTGCCGTACTACGACTTTGATGCTCCGGGCATTCCGAATGAACCAAGAGATGTATCGGCTGCAGCTATTGCCGCTGCTGCCCTCTACGAATTAAGTACTTACAGCAAGAATGGCAAACAATACAGATCAACTGCAGACAGGATTGTCGAAAGCCTCACCAATATTTATCGTTCGCCAATAGGCGAAAGCAAAGGATTTATCCTGTTGCATAGTACAGGATCAAAACCCGGCAAATTCGAAATTGACGTTCCGATAAACTATGCGGATTATTATTACCTCGAGTCTTTATTACGTTCAAAGAAACTTAAGGACAGTAGGGCTTTGTTTTGAAAAAAATTTCAAACATCTATCATGAAAAAGGAATTCATTTTGCTGTTGAGTGCAATTATGGCCTTGCCGGCGTTGGTAATGTCAAAAACGGTCACAGTGTCTTCATTGGCTGATCTCCAGTTTGCGATCAATGATGCAAAGCCCGGAGATATTATTTTTTTAAAAAGTGGGTTATATACAACTACTGGAGATATTATTATAAATAGGGTTGGAACCGAATTAAAACCAATCACGATTGCTGCCCAGAGCCAGGGTGCTGCAGAAATCAACGGCGTTGGCGGGTTTAATCTTGTTAGTCCTGCGGCTTATGTCATCATCACTGGTTTTAAGTTCACCCATGCCGCATCTAAAGCAAGATTAGGTACCGGCACCAGCTTTTGCCATTGGACACGTAATGTTTTTGAAACACCTGGTACAGGAGACTACCTGACGATTGCCGGCAGCGATCACCAGGTAGACTATAACACCTTTCAAAATAAAGACTCCCTTGGAAAGTTTATTGCTGTAAAGGGAACAGGTAGCCAGATTGCTGAAAGACTTTGGATACATCATAATTATTTTAAGACTCATAAAAACCAGGGTAACCGGAATGGAGCAGAAGCATTACAATTCGGACTCAGTGGATTCAGTCTGTCATCCAGTAACAGCATAGTTGAACATAACTTGTTTGAAGATTGTGCTGGTGAAAATGAATTGATCTCTGTGAAAGCTTCAAAAGTGACGGTTAGATATAATACGATTCGCAACTGCCCGGCACAATTCACGTTACGCCATGGAAACTTTAACCAGGTATATGGCAATTATTTTATTAATACGCCGGGGCTGCGCATATTTGGCGATGATCATGTAATTCATAGTAATCATTTTGAGAACTGCAGCATTGGAATTAATATCGGCAATGGTGGAGCGGAAGTGGCTGACGGAGCTCCGCTCACTTCACATGACCGTCCCGACAGGGTGCTGATTGCGTTTAATACACTCGTGAATAACAAAACGAATATTGTTCAGACGGAAAGGACTAACGGCCTGGGTTCAACTAATATAACTATTGCAAATAATATTGTCCAGGGTGGAGGGCCTGCTGCTTCGATAGTTGGTCCCAGCAAAAACGCCGTCTGGGAGGGAAATATTATTTTCAATACGGAGGGTGCAGGAGATATGCCTGAAGGAACCTATAAAATAATCGATCCAAGGCTTACCAGGGATGATATGGGTGAATACCATCTTGGATCGGGAAGCCCTGCTGTTAATTCATCAGTTGGAAATTATTCTTCGATCACGAGTGACATGGATGGTCAACCGCGAACGGCCACTCTGGATGTGGGAGCTGATGAATTGTCTACTATTGCCGTTAAAGCCCGTATTCTAAAAGCGGCTGATGTTGGCCACCTTGCGCATAGTCGCTGATACCCATTGGCTTCTAGTTGAGAAAGTTGACTGCAAGGGGTTTTGAATGCCAAAATAATTGAATAAAAAGCGATTTTATCGCAGAAAATCAATCTCAATTATTGGTTAGTTGCAGTCGATAAACTACAAGGCCTAACAACGATTACTTTGCATATGAAAAGATTACTTCCTGTATTACTTATATACAGCTGTTCGCTCACGCAAATACACGCACAAAAAACCACCAACACCAATGACGGGCGCATGACGTGGTGGCGTGAAGCCCGTTTTGGAATGTTCATTCATTGGGGCGTGTATGCTGTCCCGGCAGGCGTTTACAAAGGACAAAAAATAAATCGTATCGGCGAATGGATTATGAACCGGGGTAAGATACCCGTCGCCGAATACCAACAGTTTGCTAAAGAATTTAATCCTGTTAAATATAATCCCGAGGAATGGGTGAAGATCGCAAAAGACGCAGGCATGAAATATATCGTGATAACATCCAAGCATCATGATGGATTTGCATTATTTGATTCAAAGGCCAGCCAATGGGATATCGCCGATGCAACACCTTATAAAAAAGACTTGCTAAAACCATTGGCCGATGCCTGCCGAAAGCATGGAATCAAATTAGGATTTTACTATTCACAAGCGCAGGACTGGAACAATTCTGGCGGGTCCGCCGCAAGAAAAGTGGCGAGTGAAGGATGGGCTAATCCAGACTCTGCACGAATTGATGCGTATACAGCAGCCAATAAAGGTCATTGGGATCCTGCCCAAACCACTAAGTCAATGGCTCAATACATTGACGACATAGCAATTCCCCAGGTTAAGGAATTACTCACGAACTATGGCGATGTTGCTGTATTATGGTGGGATACCCCAACAGATATGACAGACGAGTTTGCAGAGAAACTAAATGCGTTGTTGAAACTTCAACCTCATATAATTACCAATGACCGTTTGAAGCGGCCCAATTATCCGGGTGATTTTAAAACGCCGGAACAACGAATACCAAACCTGCGTGAGTTGGATGGAAAGGATTGGGAAACCTGTATGACGATGAATGAAACCTGGGGCTATAAGAGCTATGCAAATAATTGGAAATCGACAGAAACGATAATCCGTAATTTGATTGACATCGCATCAAAAGGTGGAAACTACCTGGTGAATGTTGGACCAAAAGCGGACGGCACATTTCCCCAGGAGAGTGTTAAACTGCTAAAGGAGGTGGGTGCATGGATGAAAGTTAATGGGGAAGCAGTGTATGCAACAAAGGCAAGTCCGTTTGGCTTATTTGAGTGGGGCCGTTGTACGAAGAAAGAAACACCTACTACAACTACGCTTTACCTCTCTGTATTTGATTGGCCAAAGGATGGGAAATTATCTGTTCCGGAACTGAAGAATGAAGTACTGTCTGCCAGGTTCCTGGCAAATGGAAAATCGCTAAAAGCGGAATCAGCAAATGATGCAACGATCATTACTATACCTGAAAGAGCCCTGGATCCAATAGCCACCGTGATTAAACTGGACGTCAAAGGCAAAGTAGAAACAAAACTTTCCGATGTGAAAGAAAACGTGAAGGCAAGCGCCTCAGATTAATATTAAACGAGTGAGCTTACCGTCGACCATCGACGGTAAGAGTTTCTGAAATCTTTACCAGCTATTATTCATTTGTCAAAATCATTGAATAAAAAGCCAATTCTCAATGTCAATCACCACAATTTTAATTGTTAATTGCTAATTATTAGGAGAGTTGTATCGAGGCGCGTATAATGACAACTGCTTAATTATATGACTCAACTTAATCTTTCTTATTTACTTTCTGGGGAACCTGCTTTTATGTTTTTTGTGCAGCATATCAGCAGGAACGAACACGACAAATGTGTCAGTGACTTAACATCCGATTGAGCTGTCACATTTTTCGGTGCAATTAATTAATACAACACATATTGTTTACACGTTGACTCCTTGGTTGACTGAGAGAGATGCTTTTGCATTTTAGGCTGTATTCTAGACAGGGAACACTCTCCAAAAACACATCACTTATTCTCCTTTTACACCATGCTATTTCCGCTATTATGAACAAAAAACTGCCATCATGAAACATTTTGCTTGTACTATAATGCAGCGTCGGTTGCATTATTACTGCCGCCTTAAGAAATTGCCTCTTTGGGTTGGTATTATTTTTTGCTATATGATTTGTGTCTCAACAGCGCATGCTCAATCGACAACGGCAGGAAAAACCGTTTCGATAAAAGGGACTATCACCAATCAGAGTGGTGAGCCATTACATGGAGTTACCGTCTCTATTAAAGGAGGTTCAGGAGCAACAGCTACTCAGCCCGATGGATCTTTCCAGATCGAAGCTCCTGAAAACAGCACGCTCGTTATTTCCTCAGTCGGTTATCTTATCCACGACATAAAAGTTGGCAGCATGGATCAACCCAATTTTTTATTGCGTTTGACAGAAAATAAAAACCAGCTTGACCAGGTGGTCGTTGTTGGATATGGAACGCGAAAGAAATCAGATGTCACAGGCGCAATCGTTTCAATCAGCGAACAAGCAATAAAAGATATTCCGGCAGCTAACCTTGCGCAGACATTGCAGGGGCAGGGCGCAGGCATTGACGTTCAAAAGAGTGGTGGTAACAGTAAGCCAGGCGCAACACCAAGTATTCTGATTAGAGGATCCCGGTCTGTCCAGGCCGGCAATAATCCACTCATCGTTGTAGATGGTATTCCTTTCAACGGAAATATTAATGACCTGAACCAGGATGATATCGTATCAGTTGAGGTTCTTAAAGACGCGTCATCAACTGCGATCTATGGTTCGCGTGGAGCCAATGGGGTTATACTTGTTAGTACAAAACGCGGCAAAACGGGGAGGCCGGTTGTTTCATATAACGGGTATGCAGGTACAGTAAGAGCTCTGGGTGAATACCCAATGTTGAATGGAGAGGAATTTGCACTCTTCAAAAGGTGGGCGTTGGTCAATGGTATATATCAGAATGGTGTTCCGAAATATACCGGTATCGATGATGCCCGCCTCGCTGTAGACGGACTTTCTTCCGAAGAGTTAGAAGGCATCCGCACGGGGCGTAGTACGAATTGGCAGGAATTGATCTATAAGCCGGGGATGATCACCAATCATCAGTTAGGTGTCTCGGGTGGATCAGATCTTACGCAATATGCGATATCAGGCGGGTACTTCAAGGAAACAGGTGTATACCCTGGCCAGGATTTTGAAAGATTTTCTGTAAAGCTCAGTGTAGATCAGAAACTGGGAAATCGCTTCAAGGTTGGATTAAATACATTAAATACGTTTACTACGACCAATGGCGAGAGCGCAAATCCAATGGCCGCCGCATTGAGGTCAAGCCCTTTGGCGTCACCTTATGACAGCACAGGAAATATATATAACGAGTATGTTCCGGGAAGTGCTAGCCAGGTTTGGAATGTATTAGGAAACCTCATTCCAGGTGCATCGGTAGAGAAAAGAAAAAGGTTTGGCACATTCACAACGTTGTATGTCGATGTCGAGCTGCTACCAGGTTTAAAATACAGGTTCAACTCGGGAGCCGAAATTCGTAGCGACATTTACGGGAATTTTTATGCAGCCCGTACTACCAACAACCAGGGTGCTCAATCCACTGCGCAAAACCGAACCAATCTTCGTACAAATTATACACTTGAAAATATTCTTACGTACGATAAAACAATCCGAAAACATAAAATCAACTTTACAGGCTTATTTGGCTTCCAGGAACAGAAAGAACAAAACAATGAATTCCGTAACACAAATGTCCTGGCCGATTATCTTCAATACTACAATCCTGCGCTGACAGCAACTATCACTGCAGGTGATGCCGATTTCAAGAAATGGGATATCATTTCTTACATGGCTCGTGTAAACTATAGCTTCGACGATCGCCTCCTGCTAACACTGACAGGGCGTTCGGATGGATCATCAAGACTGGCCCCGGGAAATAAGTATCATAGTTACCCGGCCTTTGCTGCGGCATGGAATATATCTAAAGAAAAGTTCCTTGGCAATGTTGCAAGCATTTCGAATTTGAAACTAAGAGCCAGTTATGGAACTGTGGGTAATGCTAATATCGATCCTTATCAAACGCTTGGATTGTTATCATCTGTAGTTTACAATTATGGAGACGTCACTACGACAGGAGTATATCCTTCAACTGCACCCAATCCGAATCTTGCATGGGAATATACTTCTTCCGCCAACATAGGTCTTGACTTTGGACTTTTTGGGAACCGTATTTCGGGGTCTGTAGAAGTGTATAAGCAATGGACAAACTCATTGTTGCTGCCTCAAACATTACCTGCGTCTTCGGGTATACCTAATCGTATTCTTACAAATGTGGGTAAAACTGAGAACAAGGGTTTTGAGCTGCAGTTAAGCACAGTTAACCTCCCATCGAAAGGAAGAGGAAGTTTTAGTTGGACAACAGACCTGAATATTTTCCTTAACAGGGGTGAGATTACTCAACTGGCAAACAACGTTACCAAGGATGTCGCCAATAACTGGTTTGTTGGTTCTCCAATCGGTGTTCATTACAACTATGAGAGAGTAGGGGTGTGGCAAAATACCAAAGAGGACACTGCAGCAGCTGCAGCGCTTGGTCTTACTGTAAATGGTGTGGGTTCTGTTATAGGACAAATCAGGGTAGCCGATCTCAATGGAGATAAAAAGATTGATCCAAATAACGACCGAAAAATAATCGGGTCGAGCCAGCCTGATTGGGAAGGAGGAATGACTAACCGTTTTGGATTTAAGGGATTCGATCTGACGATTATGATCTTTGCAAGAGTTGGCGGTACACTGTTCAGCAGCCTGCAAGGCGGTGGATTTGTGAATACATACCAGGGCACTTATAATAATATTAAAACAGATTATTGGACGCCTACAAATCATCAGAATTATTATCCCAGGCCGAATGCCAACTATACCAATTCACCAAACCGTGATCTGCTTGGTTATTTCAAAGGCACTTACGTGAAGGTAAGAACCATGAGTTTAGGTTATAATCTGCCGCAATCGCTTATTAACAAACTGGGAGCAAAAAATATACGGGTATATGCTACAGCCGAGGATCCATTTATACTGTTTTCAGAATTCAGAAATAAATATGGTGGTTTAGACCCGGAAGCTGGCGGCAGCTCTGAAAGGCCGTCGGTCGCTACTTTGAACGTTGATACGCCTCCTAACTGGTCTTTCATATTCGGGCTAAATATTTCCTTCTGATTATAAATATCTAAACTAAAAATTATGAAAGGGATATATATTATTTTATTCACCGTTTTCTTTGCAGCTTTAATAAATACAGGCTGTAATAAGAAACTGGTTGAAGAACCGCAATCAATACTCACCCCATCTTTCTTCGCAACAACACAGGGGTTTCAGCAAGGATTGGACGCTGCTTATGCGGGAACACGTTTGTTTTGGGGTAACCAAACCTATTTCACACTCACTGTGATAGGAACTGACGAATTCAAGAGAGGTATCGATGGTAACAGCAATATCAATATTTATAGCAGCGGCTATGATGCTCAGAATGGCGACGTACTTGCAAATTGGAGGAATGCTTATACTTTCATTAACACCTGTAATGGCTTAATTGATAATGCAGATAATGTAAAAGATATTCCGGATGCAACAAAAAAGAGGATGATAGCAGAAGCGAAATTTCTAAGGGCTAACTATTATTTTATCCTGGTGCAGTTTCACGGGGATATTACATTGAACAAAATTTTTCAATCAACACCCAGCACATCTGCGGTGCGTGATCCGATGAGCGAAGCATATAAATTTATCATCCAGGATTTAAAGGATGCAATCGCCGCTTTGCCGGCAGGACCAAAAACTGGTGGTGTATTACCAGGTAAGGTAAATGCCGCTGTTGCCCGGCACGTGTTGGCAAAGGTTTATCTTACGAGGGCCGGCTCAAAGGCTAAAGAAGCGAATGATTATGCTGATGCATATACGACGGCGAACGATCTTATCAACAATAGAGCAGCGTTGGGATTGAGTTTGCTTCAGGATTTTGGTAAGGTGTTCGAGGAAGGCAATGAGCGAAATTCAGAAGTATTATGGACATCTGAACACACGTCAAACCTGGCCTTCAACGGCCCGAATAACAGCGGGGTAACCAATTTTAGTGCAGACAATGTACTTAATCACATGTGGGTCGGTCAGTATGAAAAGAAAGAGGTAGCAGTTTTACGAAGCACTCTCTACGGCAGGCCTTACATCCGTTGTACTCCTACACTTTGGTTAACAGAAACAGCATTTGCAGAGCGTGTGAATGATACGAGGTATAACAAAACGTTTCAAACAGTTTGGTATGCGAACAGTACCAACGCAAACGACTATCCGAAATGGAAATCCCCATTGCCGCCCGGCGCACCGGCCGGAGCGGTTGTTGGTCAACCAAAGTTTAAGTTGGGAGATACTGCCATCTACATGCCCGGCGTGAATAAGACAGATGCGGAAATTGCAGCCAGTACCTATTTACTAATCCCTCCAAGGAAATATGATGCCACTTTAGGTCCTACGATGTTTAAATATTTCGATACGAAAAGAGCGAACCTGAATTTTCCTTCAATACGACCGGTTATCGCGTACAGGTTGGCAGAGACCTACCTGATCGCGGCCGAAGCAGCTTTCATGACCGGGAAAATTACGGAGGCTGTAACTCTCACGAATGCTGTCCGTGAAAGAGCAGCTTTTCCTACAGGGAACGCCGTGAGCGTGAGGATCCAGGCTTCAGACCTTTCGATTGATTTTTTTCTGAATGAACGCACACGGGAACTCTGTGGAGAACTGGTTAGATGGCTTGATCTGGTCAGAACAGGTAAATTGATCGAACGGGTGAAGGCTTTCAATCCCGAAGCGGCAGGCAATATTCAACCAAAACATATTCTGCGTCCAATCCCCCAGGCACAAATAGATGCAGTTGTCACCGGTGAGCCATACCCGCAGAATGCGGGGTGGTAAGTAGTTTGTGGTTTTTGAATTCTGGATTCTGAGTTCTGAGTTCTAAGTTCTGAGTTTTGGTAGTTATAGCTTGGTACTTCGTACATCGTATCTCACATAACTGTAAACGTGGTTAATGGCAGGATAGGGCAATCAAAGAATTGGTCGCTATTTGATTGGCAAGTCGAATATGTGGACCAATTCTTATTTTATTCTATGAAGCATTTATCTTCATTTTCTTTGATAGTCCTTTTCGTGCATGCAGTATGTTGTGTGTCAATAAAATTTTTAAATAATCAGTCATGAAAACGGTTTTGATTCAAGGTATTTTCGCGTTTCTCATGTTTGCAACATCCGTTAGCCAGGCGCAACCGAATAAGCAAAGCTCAGGCCTGAAAGACTTTCCGAAAGGCTCTTCACCAGTGGAAATTGGCGATCGCATAGCGAAGCATTTCATCGCCCTGCCACATTCTAATTTTGGCAGGCCCGTACCCCCGCGAATGATCACTTATCCGGAGACCTGCACGTGGTATGGCGCTCTCACTTTTGCTAAAGTAACCGGCAACAAGAATTTAACGGCACAACTGGCACAGCGCTTCGAACCTTTGTTTGGTTCCAGGGACACATTGATCCCCCTCCCGGACCATGTTGACCATACTGTTTTTGGTGCAGTGCCGCTGGAGTTGTATATGCAAACGAAAGAGAAGAAGTATTTGGATCTGGGGAAACAGTTGGCGGATAAACAATGGGGGCCTCCGGAAGGCCCGAGGGTCAAGCCTGAATCGTATCGTTTTTATGAAAGAGGCTTGACCTGGCAAACGCGTTTATGGATAGATGATATGTTTATGATCACTGCAGTTCAATCGCAGGCGTTCCGCGCTACAGGTGATCGCATGTATGTCGACAAGGCGGCGAAGGAAATGGTTTTTTACCTGGATTCATTGCAGCGACCAAACGGCCTTTTTTATCATGCGCCCGATGTGCCTTTTTTCTGGGGGAGGGGCAATGGCTGGATGGCCGTTGGTATGAGTGAATTGCTGCGTTCATTGCCAAAAGATAATCCTGATCGGCCCCGCATCATGCAGGGATATAAAAAGATGATGGAAACTTTGATCAGTCACCAGGCGGAAGATGGTATGTGGCGGCAGTTGATAGACGATACAGCGTCATGGAAAGAGACATCCTGCACGGGCATGTTTACGTTTGCGTTAATTACTGGCGTGAAAGAAGGATGGCTTGATAACGCGCGGTATGGATCGGCAGCGCGCAAAGGCTGGGTGGGTGTTATCAAATACATTAACGGGAACAATGAAATCACAGACGTATGTGAAGGAACAAACAAAAAGAATGACCGCCAGTATTACATTGATCGCAAGAGAAACACCGGCGACCTGCATGGCCAGGCGCCACTGTTGTGGTGCGCCACCGCATTGTTGCGATGAGCCGATCATCACATCGGCTCATTGTTTCCTGCGCGCTTGTAACTGTGCGATGTACAATGACCCAGGTTCCAATCCTGCTTTGTTTTGGCCTTCCCATTCGGCATCAGGTCTTCCTTTGAGTCTACCATCGTATTTTTCGCCACGTAAACCGATGCAGTAATTTTTTCCGGATGTCCAGGGGTTTTGTATTACAGCTCTTTTCGCTGTACAATTCCATATTACCTGTGTAACACCAGCCCAACCATGACCGCTTCCCCAATTGCCGCGATCCTGCACATTGATCTCTCCATCCGTGGTGATATTGTCATATAATGTACCAGTAGCCCAACGGTGATGAGGACCAATATCAGCGTGTGTTTTTTTAGCACTACAATTATAAAACACATTCGGTCCGCACGCTCGGGCACCCGTTACAAAATCGTGACGGCCATCTGTCGTATGACAATTCATAAACAAATTTAGTTGCCCATTATTATTAAAAGAATATCGCCTGCTACCAGTAATGAGAGACTTGTGATCGAAGCAATTACTGTTCAGTACCGAAATATTTTTTGCACCGCTTTCGATTGTTACGCAGCTATAACCAAAATATCTGGCTGTAACGGTTCTAACCCATCCATGTTCAACACGATCGAATGATATGGCGTTCCATGCGTGGTTTTCGGACGTATCTGTCTCGAATTCACTTTCGCAATAAATATTTTCAATACCGACATTATTAATCCTTCCCTCAAAATTGTATTTGTAGACTTCACCTCCGCCATACTTTGTTTCCATTGCCATCACAACAGGATTGTCAATAAAAACTTTATTACCCTCAACCCTCGTGATGATTCTTTCAAAATGCAGATCGTATTCTTTCGGCTGCCATTGCTTTGTACCTTCTCGTGCTTCAATCTTATTCATCTTTATGTCCTGAACCCACTGTTCTGTGCCCGGGCGAAATACAATCACTTCATCTCCCTTTTTAAAGTTAGCTGCCGATGACACGGTGAAAGAAACGGCACCTACGGGAACGTAGGCGTCTTTGATTGAAACTCTTGTGCCGGCAATTTCTTTCCGACTTCCTGTTCCCGCCACTTCGATCAGGGATACTTTTTTCTTTGCAGTTGCAACCAATTTTGTTCCGTTGTTATTATCTCCTTCGCCACGCAACACAATTCCACTGCTCTGGATTCGAATATTTTCAGGGATCTTATAAACACCCTTTTTAAGAAGTATAGTTCCGCGAAATCCGTTGCGATCCGCACTTCTTTTTGACACTTCGTCAATAGCGGACTGAATGGTATTCTGATCATTTTCGGTGCCGCTGGAATTCACTGTTTTTACTACTGTCAGTTCGGGTAGCTGTTTGTCTGCCCAGTAACATCCAACTCTGCTAAAATCGGGAATAATATTTCCTTTCTCGTCTGGAATATAAGTCAGAGAGTTGTTTTTGTTTACTTTGATAAATGCAGATTCCCATAACACTTTACGGAAGCTGGTGTAAGTGATCAACGTCATGACGCATGCATGCAACGCGAAATTTTTCAGGACATACTTTCTAATCATAGATCAAATTTAAATGCATTGATATTTTGGAAGCGAATGCTGCATAATATTCCTTAAAAAACAAGAGATTGAAATGCCGATGCCAGAATTGTTGAATGTTTTGCTAATTACATAAAATCAGCAGTGATCAAATATTGTTCTCTTGCATCTAAGGTGGTCAGACGGAGACCGCCAGGGCACTTCAATTTCTCCCGAGTGGTCTGGCGGTCTCTGTCTGACCACATCACTTCAACAAACTATTTCAAACTCATATGAACCGACTTTCAAAATTATACTGGACGTTAATCGCCTTGAGTTCTATTCTTAATGCTTCGGCCGCTGATACCACAACGGTAACAAGCCCTAATAAAGAGGTTCAATTCAAACTATTCTTGCTAAGCAGACAAATACATTTTTACGTAAGCTTTAAGAACAGAAAGGTAATAGAAAGTTCTCCTCTTGTTTTTACATTGGACGAGCAATCGATTACCGAAAACGTTGCCCTTAAACCCGGCAAAAAATATACTATCAACGAACGCTATCCCTGGCTGGGTGCACATGCAGAAGCCATCAATCAATGTAACGGTTTAGTGATCGGCCTTGCCATAGATAAACAGACCTACGATCTGGACGTGCGTGCATACAACAATGGAGTGGCTTTCAAGTTCATTATACCAGGTAGAGGAAATCTGAACCGCATTGCGGATGATGCCACCGTCTTTAATATTCCCGGAACCAGTATTGTTTGGTACCACGACATGGAGATGCATTATGAAAGTGTGCATGCAAGGAAAACAATGGCTCAATTGCAGGAAGGAGAGTGGGTAGCTCCTCCGGGTACATTTAAATTAAATACCGGTGCATATGCAGCGATCACAGAAGCTAATCTCACAGGATTTGCAGGCTTTTCTTTACAGGCCAACGGCAAGAACGGGCTTGTAGTCCGGTTGCCACATAACCAACCAACTTCTTATCCTTACCGTTTGCGATACAGTCCCGAAGATACAGCAAGATTGAAGAAGCCGGCGGTTATCAAGGGAACGATCAGTACACCATGGCGGGTGATTATGATCGGTGAAGATCTAAATACCATGGTGAATAACGATATCGTTCACAATCTTTGTCCTCCACCGGGTGCGACCTTATTTCCACAGGGAATAAAAACTTCGTGGATCAAACCAGGTCGCGCCGTTTGGAAATATTTGGATGGAGGAGGAGAGGGAACAGTCGCAGTGATGAAACATTTTACCGATGGTGCTGCGGCCCTGGGTTTTGAACACAACATACTTGAAGGATTCTGGCGTAAGTGGAGTGATGAAGAAATCAAAGAGCTGGTGAATTATTCAAAGGAAAAGAATGTTGGCATCTGGCTTTGGAAACATTCAAAAGATCTGCGGGATGAAAAAGAGCGCATTGTTTTTTTCAAACGATGCCAGGACCTCGGAATTACAGGAGTAAAGATTGATTTTTTTGATCATGAGGCAAAAGAGGTGATAGACCTTTATGAAGCCATCTTACGTGAAACCGCACAGCATCGGTTGTTAGCCGATTTTCATGGTGCAAATAAACCAAGCGGACAGTCAAGAACCTGGCCCAATGAAATGGTAAGAGAATCAGTCAAAGGAATGGAGGCAAGTAAATTGCCAGATCGAGCGACGCATGAAACCACAATTCCTTTTACGCGCTGGCTTGCTGGACCAGCTGAGTATACCGTAATGCATTTTGGAGAACGCAGAAAGAATACAACCTGGGCGCACCAGATTGCAAGTGCTGCTATATTGAGCGCTCCACTGCTTACCTATGCGGCGCACCCGGATACTATCCTGGCGAACCCTGCTGTGGAGATTATCAAAGCCATTCCTTCATCCTGGGATGAAACGATTGTTCTTCCTGGATCCGAAATCGGTGAGCTAGCGATATTTGCGAGGCGCAAACGAAATGATTGGTTTTTGGCCGTAATGAACGGAACCCAGCCGAGAGAAATTAAAATACCACTTTCATTTTTGCAGAAAGGAAGTTATGACGCTGTGATTGCGGCCGATGATCCGTTGAACACCGCATCTGTAAAAATGCAACGATCCTCATTTGCCAGCAACGATGTTATCAACCTTGATTTAGTTGTAGGTGGAGGATACATTGCGCGCT
>DAINQQ010000034.1:0-32938 GCA_036742645.1 Flavitalea sp. | reverse complement strand
TGATCCACACCTTCGACCTTCCGGCCACAAAAAAATTGCAGCTTTACTAATAACTTATCTCACACAAGAAAGTCCTAACACAGCTCCATCAGTATCTGGCGACGAAAAAACTTTGAATGCCCAGGATATTAATTTGTTCATTCATCAGCCGTTACCAACCCTTAGAAAGGGATTGAACTAGCATATGACATCATTACGTATGAGTAGTGGAACTTTATTTCCATTAAAAGCCCGAGTAAATGAGGCAAGCTGTTCGCGCGGCTGAGTCCCTGCTGACAAAGTCGTTGCTACATGTTCATTACGCATATTTTACTTACTTACAGTAGGTAAGGTTTTTGCATAGCTTCCATAAACCTAATAAAAATGAGGAATAATCTATTATTGCCTGCCCTGGCTTTTCTTTTGGTTTCGGTAAGCTCCTGCGAGGCGATCGAAGGAATATTTAAGGTCGGTGTGTGGACAGGGATAATTATTGTTGTTTTAATTATTGCGGCGATTTTTTGGTTAATTAGCAGGTTTCGTCGATGAGAGAGTTTTTCAAAGCAGCCGATAGACAATTTAGTGTATCTTAACAAGCAAGAATTGTTCAAAAACTGCTTATGGAATTGGGTAACGCTCTTAATTGGTTTGAGATTCCTGTATCGGAATTCGATCGGGCGAAAAAATTCTACGAAACGATTTTCAATTATCAAATGCCCGAAAATCAGATGGGCTCTGCTAGAATGGGCTTCTTGTTGTACGATTTTAAAGCCCAAAAAGTAGGCGGCGCGATTGTTCATAACCCCACATTTTATTCGCCCCAGGCAAACGGGACCCTTGTTTATTTAAATTGTCAACCCGATCTACAACCAGTGTTGGATCGGGTCGAAGCGGCTGGTGGGAAAATTTTACAGAGTAAAACGCAAATATCTCCCGAACAACAGCTCGGTTTTTGGGCGTTGATTCTCGATACGGAAGGCAATCGGGTCGCTTTGCATTCCATGCAATAATCGATCAGTTAGTCGACCGGAGATTGTATATTCCTAAACGTTACACAAATTGCCTGTCAAAAAACTCCCCTTTTAGCATTGTTAAAAAAATCGACGATACAGCTACTTCGATTTCATTTTTCTCTTTTTTTGCTGCCAGTCTATCTTTTTGCTCTCAGCCAGGTTCCACGTGTTCATAGCTGGCATGCCATTTTCATATTTTTTTTGTTGCATTTGATAATATACCCTTCCAGTAATGGCTATAATTCTTATATGGACAGGGATGAGCAGAGTATTGGCGGAATTAGAAACCCGATGTTGCCAACCAAACAATTATTCTGGACCAGTGTTATAATGGACATAGTTGCGGTGGCATTGAGTTTCACTATTAGTATTTGGTTTGTCGCCGGCGTTATTGGATATATTTTAGCTTCCAGGGCTTATAGCTACAGAGGTATTCGACTTAAACAATATCCGATTGTCGGCTACCTGACTGTGATCATTTTCCAGGGAGCTGTAACTTTCTTCCTCGTGTATCACGGTTGTAGCTTAGACAAAAGCTTAGGAGCGCCGGTATTAGGCATGATCGTTAGTAGCTTACTAATTGGCGGATTTTATCCGCTTACACAGATATACCAGCATGAGGCGGATAAAACCGATAAAGTAACAACGTTGAGCTATCTATTGGGATATAAAGGGACGTTTATTTTTACAGCCATTGTGTATATGATGGCAATGGGATTGCTGTTTTCTTATTTTAATGGTAAATCAGAAAAAAATAAATTCTTCATAATAGCAACTGCAATGTTACCGGTTCTCGTATATTTTTTTTATTGGGCAGGACAGGTATGGAAGGACTATCGAGCGGCTGACTATACACATACCATGCATATGAATCTAATTGCTTCTACCTTTACAAATCTTGGATTTCTTATCTTATTAACAGGGAGGTTATTTTGAGTAAGATCATTTCAATAGGCACGGCAGTTCCAGCATTTCGACATGAACAATCTTCTGTTCTGCAGTTTATGCAACGCATTTATTCATTTAATGAAGTAGACAGACGAAAGCTCAAATTCTTGTATCATCAAAGTGCTATTGATACGAGATATTCGGTCATTTCGGACTATAGCCGTCCACTTCCCGAATGGAAATTCTATCCTCATGCCGAAAATCTTGAGCCGTTTCCGTCCCTGGAACAACGAATGGTATATTTTCAAAAGTATGCCGCACCCTTATCTGTAGACGCTATACGCAATTGTTTAGAAGGAAAAATCCGCGATCGGGAAATTACTCACCTCATTACAGTTAGCTGCACGGGAATGAGTGCTCCGGGATTAGACCTTCAGGTGATGGAATTACTTGATCTTCCCAAAAATATCTATCGCAGCTCTGTTAACTTCATGGGATGTTATGCCGCTATTCATGCTTTGAAAATGGCGGATTCGATATGCAATACTTCTCCAAATGCCAAGGTGCTAATTGTTTGCACCGAACTTTGTACGCTTCACTTCCAACGGGAAGCTACAATTGATAATGTTACCTCGAGCTTATTGTTCGGTGATGGCAGCGCCGCAGTGCTCGTAACAGCCGACGACCAGAAATCGCCTGGGTTACGGTTAAATAATTTCTACTCCGAAGTAATTACTAAAGGAAAAAAAGATATGGCCTGGGAACTTTCTTCAACCGGCTTTTTGATGACGCTTACTGGATACCTCCCGGAATTGATTGAAGAAGATTTTGAGCCGCTTGTGAACAGATCTTTACAAAATGCGAACATATCGAAAGACAAGATAACACATTGGTGCGTTCACCCGGGTGGACGAAAGATCTTGGAGGCAATTCATAAAAGCCTCGCATTCCGCAATGGCGAACTAAAACACTCATACGATATTTTGCGGCGGTACGGAAATATGTCTTCTCCTACCCTTCTATTTGTACTCAAAAACATGTTGGATGAGTTCAGGCATCATCATGAAGAAAAGGCAACTGTTTATGCAGCAGCCTTTGGACCGGGGCTCACAATGGAAACTTTTGTAGCTTCCATGTAAGATGGATCTTTCCCGGCGATCATACCAAAAAGAATTACTTGACCGCGACGATATTCCCTTTGTTGATATAAAAAGGAATATGCAGGAATTGAATTTCATTAATACCCGCCTCGGTGGTCATGCCATAACCCTGGCGGGAGTAAGAAAGCTGCTATCTCGCGCCCCTATTCTAGCAAATGGTGAACATTTAATTTGTGAAATTGGCTGTGGCGGAGGCGACAATCTGAAAGCAATTGCAGGATGGTGCAAAAAAAATTACATAGATGCATCATTCATTGGTATTGATATCAATTCCGACTGTATCGAAATTGCCAGGGAAGCTTGTAAAAACCTATCCGTAACATTTATTCATTCCGATTATAAAGCGGTAAACTTTTCAACCAGGCCCACGATTATTTTCTCTTCCTTATTTTGTCATCATTTCAGTAATGAAGAACTTGTTGAAATGTTGCAATGGATGAGTCGGAATTCTGCCGTAGGTTTTTTCATTAATGATCTTCACAGGCATACAATTGCTTATTATTCCATAAAATCGCTCTCACGCTTATTCTCCAGAAGCTATTTGGTAAAAAATGACGCCCCAATATCAGTGGCGCGGGGATTTACAAAAAAAGAATGGTTGACGCTGCTGAAGACCGCGAACATTCACAATTTTTCAATAAACTGGAAATGGGCTTTTCGATGGTTAGTGATTGCTCGAAATGAGCACGAATCGTCATCTTTGCAATTGTAATCTCAATAACACAGTGCTGAATATTTCGGGTACATATGATGTTGCTGTCATTGGCGGGGGACTGGCCGGGCTTGCTCTGGCGATCCAATGCGTCAGGGCAGGTTATAGCACAATTGTGCTTGAAAAAGAGAAATATCCATTCCATAAAGTATGTGGCGAATACATAAGTTTTGAAAGCTGGAATTTTTTACAGGAGCTAGGTGTTCCGCTAAGTGATATGGAACTTCCGGTGATCGACCGGGTCATGATAAGTTCTCCAAACGGAAAGTATATTGAACACCCACTTCCCCTTGGTGGATTTGGTGTAAGCCGACATTTGCTGGATGATATGCTGGCAAAAATCGCGCGTCGGGAGGGTGTAATACTTGCTGAAAACACTAAAGTTGTAGACGTTGTTTATAGGAACAACTCCTTTATGATCTTTTCATCTGGTGGAGAAACAGAAGGAATAGTGGCAGCGGGTGCCTTCGGCAAAAGAAGCAACCTGGACGTAAAATGGAAAAGACAGTTTACGCAGGTAAAGCCAAATAAACTAAATCATTTCCTTGGTGTAAAATACCATATCAAAACGGCCTTTCCGGATGATTTGATTGCATTACACAATTTCGAAAATGGCTATTGTGGTATTTCCAAAATCGAGGGAGGTAAATATTGCCTGTGTTACCTTACAACAGGGGAAAACATCAAAAAAAGTAACAATAATATCCGGTCGATGGAAGAGACAATTCTCATGAAGAACCCTTTCCTGAAAGAGATTTTTTTAAAAGCGGAATTTTTGTATGACTCCCCCCTGACCATTTCAAGAATATCGTTCAATAAAAAGACGCAAGTCGAAAACCATGTGCTTATGATTGGAGATGCCGCGGGTATGATCACACCATTATGTGGCAACGGAATGAGCATGGCACTGCACGGCAGTAAGATCGCATTCGAGGAAATCAACCAGTTTATGCAGAAGAAAACAACCCGGTTCGAGCTGGAAACCCAGTACAATCAGCAATGGGAAAAATACTTTGGAGGCAGACTGCAAACCGGGCGCTTAATACAGCGATTCTTTGGCGATGATACTTTATCTAATATTTTACTTACTTCAGTAAAACCCTTTCCAAAATTTATCACATATTTGATACGCCAAACGCACGGCCAACCATTTTGACGTATATGAAGACGATAGTCCTTGCAGCATTGACTCTTTGTTTGTTTATCCATACTCAAGGACAGAATTATCAGGCAATTCACGGCTCTCCCTATGCAGGAAGTCTTGGCATATATAATAATCCTGCCTCTGGCATCCACTCACACTATAATTGGGACCTGACCCTTCTCAGCACGCAGTCGAAGTCGAGTACCAACGGCTTCAGTTCGACCAAGCCACTTATACAACTTCCCGAAGCGAATATGTATCTGTCAAATGGCGACAAGCCTCGATATGGCCACTTAAGTCAGGACCTCCACTTACTGAACGCACGCCTGAAATTAAATCAGCGGAAAGCCATCGCATTTGGATTTAATGTCAGGAATTATGCGCACGTGAATGCGAACGCGTTCAAATTCCAGGATACAATTTCAAGCTTTAACAGCTTCTTGAAATTCAACAGGCCAGCGCCATCTATCACAGGCAAAGTTGTACAAAACACATGGGCTGAGATCTATGCGTCTTACAGCCAGATTCTCCGAAATACCAGCTTCGACCAACTAAGCGCAGGAATCACACTCAAAGGAATACGCGCTGTTTCTGGGGTTTATGTGCAGGTCGAAAGAATGCGATTTACTGAAGTTACGCAACCAGGTTCACCTCCGACTTTCGTCGTCACCGACCCGGGAGGCAGGTATGGATATTCATCTAATTACGACCGGTTAAAGGAAAATAATTCGTCGAAAAAAAATGTCAATGAATTCGTAAACTATTCACAAGGAAGCCTTGGTTTTGATGTTGGAGTTGAATACTTACTAAAGAACGATTACGCGCCGGAATTTGGGGAGGAAGAAAAATTGGAATACAACTGGAAAATCGGTGTATCGGTACTTGATCTTGGAAGAAACCATTTTAAGTACGGAATATATAGTCGCGAATTCCATGGGGCCCTAACCGATGTCAATGAAGAAGAATTGGAAAACAAATTTTCTTCGCCTGATGATATTGAGGACTTCTACGACAGCCTGCAAACAGTTGTGCAACAGTTACAGTCATTGGGTCCTGATTTTTATATCTGGCAACCTACAAGACTCGTCATCAATGTTGACAAAACTATTGTAGATAATTTCTCTATTAACGGGGAACTTAGCATCAACTTCTTTTCTTCCAGGAACAAAAATCATTTGCACACAAGGGAAATTAATCTGCTGACAGTTACTCCAAGATGGGAAACATCCATGCTGGGACTTTATCTGCCAATACAATTCAATACTCAAGGACAACTTTGGGTCGGGAGCGCCTTCAAAGCTGGTCCTCTCTTGATGGGAATCCATGACTGGCGATGGTTGTTTAGCAAAAACCAGGTGGTTAACGGTGGAGCCTACATTGCCCTGGTTGTACGCAATTTCCTTTCTTCATCTGAAAGAACAAAACGCATCAAAAGTATGGAATGCCCACCGGTGTATAAACAGTGGTGATGGAAACCTGCTTTTTATTGGAGATTTTGGTCGGATTATATAATACACAAGATGCATACAAGAGTGTTGGCACATACAAAAACTCACGTTGAGGCAAACGTAGTCAGCCATTAAACCGGAAGATGTTTTAATGAAACGTATATTGCGCCCATGATTGAATATTTTGACCACATCAGTATTTGGTTTTAATCTATCTAAGGTTAATGGAACGGTGATGCCCTGGCACAGTTTTGTTGGTTACTGTAAATAAAGTAGCAAAAAATGGAAAATAAGAAGACCCTCGTGTTGGGCGCCTCCGATAACCCCTCGCGTTACAGCTACCTGGCCATTAACAGGTTAGTCAGAACAGGTCATCCGGTTGTAGCTGTTGGACGAAAAAACACGTCAGTAGCCGGTATCGAGATCAATAAAGAAAAAATGGAATTTGATAATGTAGATACGGTAACACTCTATCTGAATCCTCTCAATCAACGGGAATATTATGACTATATCGTTTCTCTAAAACCGAAGAGAATCATATTCAACCCCGGTACTGAAAATCCCGAATTGTTTGACCTGGCCGGGAAAAATAACATTAAAACCATGGAGGCCTGTACCTTAGTCTTGCTAAGTACTGGCCAATACTAAACCGGTGTAATACAACCTTAATATAATTCATCCGTACTCCGTCAAAGCTGCACTTGCTGCAAAATATTCCGGCTTCTTCTACGTTATCTAAACGATCATAACCTGTGTTATTGATCTGACCCTTCGAATAACTTTAATATCCAATTATCCAATGAAACACAAATTCTTCGTGGGTTTCCTGCTGTGCATTTGCTCCTGTTGTACAAGTTTTGCTCAGAATCCTGTTTCTAAGGACACCCGAGCGGATAACTCTTCACTTTTCGCAAGCCTTCCTTCAAAATCTGTATGTAACCGTTCGGAGCTCGAAAAGATTATTCAGTTACCAAAATCTGCGCACATATCTCTCCTCCTTAACGACAACCTGGTGCTCTCAGGCGAAGTAATTGAAAAGCTTGAAACCAGTGCTGGAACCAAAAACATAAATATCAGGCTTTCCAACTTCGGGAATGCCCTGCTCAATATTTCTTTTCTTAACCAACAAGACATCACATACAAGATTATAGGAAGAATCATTCACCCAAAAATCGCCGACGCGCTGGTAATTGCCGAGGAAAACGGGAAATATTATATCACCAAACACAAAATGGAATTTTTCATGGTAGAATAGAGACCAGGATATCCGAAAGCCAATGCCTATGAAAACTTTTCTTTCAATATTACTTGCAGCAATTATTACAGTCAACGCGTATTCGCAAGTTCCGGTTATAAGTAGCTATTCTGGCACTTCGGCAACGATCTTCCTGGATTTTGACGGGCATTATGTGGCTGGCACTCCCTGGAACTGGGCCGGCCCGATTAACGCACAACCAGCAGCTTTGTCAACCTCCCAGATCACTGAAATCTATAACCGCGTTGCAGAGGACTATGGAATTTTCAACCTGAACATAACAACAGATTCGATTGAATATCTTGCAGCGCCTGCTACGTCCAGGATGCGTATCATCATCACTCCTACATCTTCGTGGTATGGCTCGGCAGGAGGGGTTTCTTTTGTCGGCTCCTTTAAATGGGGGAATGAAACGCCTGCGTGGGTTTTCAGTACTTTGTTGGGAAACAGTGGTAAAAAAATAGCTGAAGCAATCTCACATGAAGCCGGCCATACTTTGGGCTTGCAGCATAAAAGCATATTTGATGGAAGCTGTAATAAAACTGCAGAATATTCCGGCGGTCAGGGCACCGGCGAAATCGGGTGGGCACCGATTATGGGAACCGGATATTCCAGGAATCTAACTACCTGGCACAATGGAACGAGTTCAATGGGGTGCTCAAATTTCCAGAGCGATATCGATACTATAGCATCAGCTACTAACAATTTTGGACTACGGAACGATGATCACCAGGATACGCATACTGCGGCCTCGCCTATAGCGATAGGATTTGCATCCTCGGCTCGCGGAATCATCAACAATGCCTCGGACCGGGATGTATTCACCTTTGATCTTCTTTCGACAAATAACTTTCGCCTCAGTGCAATACCGCAAAACGTTGGGTCTGGAAATGCAGGAGCGAATGTAGACATCAAGGTAGCATTACTTGATCAGATGGCGGATACAATCGGCAGATACAATCCTGCTGATCTTTTGAATGTGGGCATTGATACAAATCTTAACCCTGGAACATACTACCTGGTTGTAGATGGAGTTGCAAATGCGAATCTTTCTGAATATGGTAGCCTTGGATATTATACCCTTTCTGCCTCCATATTATCTGCATTGCCGATACATCGTCTATCTTTAACTGGCACGATAAATACAGCGGTACACGATCTTCACTGGAATTATTTTTCAGATGAAATCGTAAAAGAAATCCACGTAGAATCTTCAAAAGATGGTATTCATTTTAGTTTCCTTACAAAATTGGAATCTGATTCAAGAACATTTTCCTGGAAACCACTCACTAACGACGGAACGCATTATAGAGTGAAAGTAATTCTCGCTTCAGATGAAAGAGCTTATTATTCGAACATCATTGTACTTCGCACACCTGCGGCAGGGAAATCAATTGATGTAATCAATAATATCATAACTGACGATATCAGAGTCAATGTAGAAAAGAATTTTTATTACCAGCTATATGATGAAGCCGGGCGGGTGTTGCAGCGTGGATTGCTTCAACAGGGCTCGAACGAGATACTGGTATCAAGGGTAAGGAAAGGCGTACTTTTTTTACGCCTCCAGCATAATTCCGAAATATATACTGAGAAGTTGATAAAACGTTAAACTGCACACTATTTGGACGAAACTGTGTTTTTCGTTAAATTCGAAAAACCCATTATTTATGTTATGGAGAAAATTTAATGGCGACCCGATTGAATTGCCCATCATCCAGGCCGTTGAAAACGCGATCAAACGCGAGACGGCAAACGGTTACCGCCTCAAAGTTTGCATTGGCACCGATTCCCAGGTAAAAGGTGCAGAAACAGAATTTGCAACGGTTATTGTGTTCTTACGTGAGGGCCACGGAGGTTTCATGTTCATACACAATGAAAAGACCAGGCATACTTACAGTATCAAGGAGCGGATGCTCGTTGAGGTTGCAAAAAGCATCGAGATTGCCTATGAACTCTGCAACCTGTTTACCTTGTATGATGTTGATATGGAAGTTCATGCCGATATCAACACAAATCCCCATTTCAAGAGCAATGACGCATTGAAAGAAGCCATGGGATATATTCTCGGAATGGGCTTCGCGTTCAAGGCCAAACCAGAAGCCTTTGCCAGCAGCAGCTGCGCGAATAAAGTGGTAAATTAGGAGTACGAAGTACGATGTAGATCTATGGAAAACTTAATTCGTATTGAAATTTGTATCTAATTTCAGAATGCCAGACGTACCTCAGATGTCTATATTCTTACGTAACGGACATTTCGCCTCTGACATCCGACATCTTACATTTGATATCTCAAATCCCACATCCTCACCCATTTTCAAATCTTCAAATTTTCAAATTCTTCATTGCATTGTTCAATAAATTGAAGCATCTTCTCTCTGCCTTGTTTCTTGATCGCGCTGGTTACAAAATGTTGTGGCAGGAACTGCCAGGACTTACGCATTTCATCTAAAAATTCTTTTACATTCTTGCTTACAACTTTTTGGGTTTCTTTATCTGCTTTTGTGAACACAAGGCAAAAAGGAACTTGCCATTTTCCCAGTTGGTTAATAAATTCCTGGTCTATGCGCTGCGGCTCATGACGGCTGTCGATAAGTACAAACACATTTAGCAAATTCTCCCGTTTCCGAAGATAATTTTCTATCATTTGCTCCCAGCGATTTCGGGCATTCTGTGACACTTTGGCGAACCCATAGCCCGGTAGATCTACCAGAAACCAATTCACCTTTCTTACACCCGGCTCTGGTTTCGAAACACTTTCAATCTCAAAATGATTGATCAGCTGGGTTTTTCCCGGAGTACCAGAGGTTTTGGCCAGCTTATGATTATCACAAAGCATGTTGATCAGGGAAGACTTTCCAACATTACTCCGCCCAATAAACGCGTATTCGGGGCGGTCCGGGGCAGGGCATTTCGCGTAATCCGGGCTGCTAATCAAGTACTTTGCAGATTTGATGATCATGTGTGCAAGATAAATCAACGGTTTTAAAGCATCGTCTGCCCCTCAACCGTAGATATTTTGGCTAAAGACTTCTGGAAAAATTTGCTAATAACCCCACCGGCAAATTCTCAACTGTTTATCTGGCTTACCTTCGCTTCGATGCCAAAATATTCTCATGATACTGTAGTCCCTTATCAGAATTCGGAATTGAGTAAGAAAGAGCAGGTGGCTGGAATGTTCGACAAGATCGCATTCCGCTACGACCTGTTAAACCGCTTTTTATCAGGAGGCATTGACGTTTACTGGCGTAAAAAGGCCATCTACAATTTAAAGCTCTTGCAGCCTAAAACTATTCTTGATGTGGCTACGGGTACCGCGGATGTTGCTATTATGAGCTGGAAATATCTCAAGCCGAAAAAAATTATTGGCATAGATATTTCTCAAGGAATGCTGCACTTAGGACAAGAAAAAATTGCCAAGTTGTTGTTAAGTAATCACATAGAGTTAAGGCAGGGCGACGGCGAGGCAATAAGTTTTCCCGATAATACGTTTGATGCTGTGACTGTTGCTTTTGGCGTGCGAAATTTTCAGAATCTTGAACAAGGGTTGAGCGAAATGTTTAGGGTCTTGAATCCGGGCGGAAAAATCGTGATCCTGGAATTTTCGAAACCAAAACAAGGATTTTTTAAAGGATTGTATAACCTGTATATGAAGGTTGTATGTCCTGGTGTCGGCAAGTGGTTAACAAAAAATCGTGAAGCATATCAATATTTACATAACTCAGTAAAAGCATTTCCTGAAGGCGAAACATTTCTACACATTTTACAACAAGTTGGATTTTCAGAAACCTCTTTAAAAAGGCTGAGCTTAGGAATATGTACAATCTATTGTGGCAGAAAAAAACCCGGTTTGTAACCGTCGCATTATTCTTCATAGTCGCAGTGGCAGGAAACCCCGCCGTTGCGCAATTACGGGAAATCTATTTACCAGATCACGACGAAAAAAAGTACTATCTCGGTATAGGACTTTTGTACAACGTCGCACGATTCCAGGTTAGCCAGCACCCGGTATTTTTAGAAAGTGACAGTGTGCTGGTGACGAGTCCTGAAAATAGCGGTGGTGTCGGCCTCGCCGGTATGCACACTTACCGCCTGTCTCGCCGCTTCGAAGTACGTGCTATCTTTCCGCAGCTAATATTCGCCTACAAGAACATTACGTATAATCTAAAATATCCTGACGGCTCAAAAGACGAAACGTCTGTAATGACCAAAAAGGTAGAGTCCATCCTTGTTGGCTTACCTATTCACCTAAAATTTCGGTCTGACCGGATTGACAACTTCCGCGTGTATTTGTTCGGGGGCGCGAAATTTGAGTACGATCTTGCCTCAAACGCGAGAGCGAAACGCGCCGAAGAAATAGTAAAACTAAAAAAAATTGATATGGGTGTGGAAGCAGGGATTGGTTTTAATTTCTATTTCCCCGTTTTCATACTTTCTCCGGAAATAAAAATCAGTAATGGACTCATCAACAGTCACAGTCGTGAACCGGACTTAAAATTCTCCAGCGCCATTGACAAGTTAAATTCAAGAATGGTAGTCTTTTCGTTGATTTTCGAAGGATAATGATAATTTGAAAATTTGAAGATTTGAAGATTTGAAAATGAAAGACATTTTGATCTTGATTGCTCAATTTGCAATTTTAAAATTTTCGGCATATTACTGAAAAATAGTTGGTAAAACCTGATCAATCCTTACTGGGTAAAGATTTATAAAAGTTTAGTGAAATGTTTTTACTAAACCTTTTTTTTGTATATGCATAAGCTCAGAAGATTGGAAAAGAAAGACATTTTAATCTCGATTCCTCAATTTTCAAATTTATCAGTAATCATATTCTCTCCTAAACATATTCATTCTCAAGCCAGCTGTGAGGACGGTTGTATTTCTGTGCAAAGCGGGGGCTTCCGTGGCTCTATAGCGACGAACGAGTAATGAAAAATCCAGAAAAAGATTTTCTTTTGGCTCGTACGACACTAACATCTGTGCATTGATTCCTCTGGCTGCAACACCAGTGGGGATTGTATACCCGTAGTCCGTTGGACGGGTGGTATTAAGTTTGAATATATTGCCTCCAAAGTTAACTCCAGCAGTGTCGAGCCCCTGTTCCCACACAATTAACCTGGCGGATGTAGTCCATTTTGGGTGGGGCTGGTAACGAATTATACCGATAGCCTCCACGAAGTTTGCACCTAGCGGATGAGCAAGCTGCTGGTTGTAGTGCGTAAAATTTGCGACTGTATCATAATGAGAATATGCAAAGGGTCGCACCCAATTCATTTCGCCTTGTATGTCGAGATTTTTAATTTTAAATACGTCGATATATTTACCGCCAATTTGGACACCGAACTTATTTCCCCACCAGCCTTTGCCGGCCCGCACTTCTTTCAGCAGGAATTCATCAAGCATCCACTGGCCGTATAATTGCAGCTTCTTTGCAATATTTGCTTTGAAATCAAGACCTGCAAGGCCATTATCAGCGCTTCCATTGTTCCTCTCAGCAGATCTTAAAAAGATTATTGGATTTAAGTAACTGAACTCAAAATGGTTTTTCCGGCCAAAGACCACTCCTTCGAACAAACCCAGGTTGAGCCATTTTGTAGCATTGATGCTGAGATGGTGCATCGCTGCATATTTCTTGTCGAGCAAATTATCGTTCCCGTCTCTCACATACTGTGGAGTAAGTTCCATGAACAAGTTTTGGTAATTGATCTTCCATATCCTCGTATTGAGCTTCAGGAACAGGTAGCTGTTAGCAAAATCGCTCAGGAATAAGCTGCGATATCCATTGCCAATAAAGTTTTTATCATAACCAAACTGAATATCCACGTATTTAGCAACGGTAAAGTTGATCGAACCCCGGGCGTCAAAATAATCAGTAGCCGTCGTTTTAAAAGGCTTGTAATAACCAGCGCCGGGTACAGCCTGCATTGAATTGATTCTGTTCTGTACAAACTGCGGAGCCCGTTCCTGGTTGTCGGTAATGTATGCCGAGAACCCAATTCTTCTTGCGATCATTCCTCGCAGAGTAAGCCCTTTCGAATTTAGGAAGATGCGTTGATCATTATCGTTTTCCACTGATTGCTGTTGTTGTATAACGGGATTCAGCGCCAGGAAAAAATCATTCTCATCCACCTCAAGAAGGTTGGCTTTTGTTCTATAGAAAGTATTCCAAAGGCTCTTTTTACTTTCAAATTCGGACTTGTCGCCTTTTACCCATTCAGAATTGTTCATTAATAAACTTTGCAGGTTATGCTGATCAACTCTTGATAATATGCCCGCTGATCCATCAACAGAATCGGCATATTCCGCTACCCTTACTGCAATCCTTCGACTCAGTGGCTTAGCAGTTGTCATATTCAGATCGGGATTTTTTTGTAGTAAAATCTCAAGCCTTTCCAGAAACTGCTGGTGTTTATGTCCCTGTGGTAAATAGGAGGATTGTGCCTTTGTGAGAATAGGAACGGATAAAATCAAAATCCCAACAAAGGTTTTTATAATATATTGCATAGTACGATATTAAAGAGGTTTTCAAGATATGCAAAAATACCTGATTAGGAATATTACGGTGGTCAATGAAGGAGTTTCATTAGTAAAGGATGTGCTGATTGCAGACGGTCGTATCGCAAAAATTGATCCAGCGATTAACACTGATTCCAATGCCAAAGAAATAAATGGAGAAGGCAAACATCTGCTACCTGGCGTTATTGATGATCAGGTTCATTTTCGGGAGCCTGGATTAACACATAAGGCAACGATATATAGCGAGTCGAAGGCTGGGATCGCAGGCGGAGTTACGAGTTTCATGGAGATGCCAAATACAATTCCGCCGGTATTCAAACAACAATTATTAGAAGACAAATATGCCACGGCTGCAGAATCGTCGTTGGCCAATTATTCGTTCTATATGGGCACGTCGAATGACAATGCCGATGAAGCGCTAAAGACGAACGATAAAAAGAACAACGTTTGTGGAATAAAAATTTTTATGGGTTCTTCCACGGGAGGACTTCTTGTAGACAACTATATAACGCTCGATAAAATTTTCAGGGAGTCAGAAGTTTTGATCGCAACTCATTGTGAGGACGAAAAGATCATCAGGCTTAACTTCGAGAAATTAAAAAAGCAAAAAGGACATCTTGCGCCATCGGACCATGCGCTTATCCGCGACGAAAATGCATGTTTTGAATCTTCGCTAGCCGCGATTCAGTTTGCTAAACGTTACAACACGAGATTACACATCCTGCATATTTCAACAGAAAAAGAACTGCAACTTTTCAGTAACATGATCCCTTTGAAAGAAAAGAAGATCACGGCTGAAGTATGCGTCCACCATCTCCATTTTAGCAGTTTCGACTACGAGGAATTGGGAAACCGAATTAAATGCAACCCCGCCATAAAAGCGCCGTTTAATAAGCAAGCCCTGTGGACAGCTTTGCTTGACGACCGACTGGATCTCATTGCTACAGATCATGCCCCGCATACTTTGGAGGAGAAAGGATATCAAAGGAATGGTGACGGTTCGATCTTCGCCCTGGCAGAAAGCAATTATGAAACTTCCCATGCAGGTCTTCCTTTGATCCAGCATTCCCTATTGTTAATGCTGCACCATGTAAGGGAGGGTCGGATCACCCTTGAAAAAGTTGCAGAGAAAATGAGTCATGCCGTTGCGACCTGTTTTGAAATTCAGGACAGAGGCTTTATCCGTGAAGGCTACTACGCGGATCTTGTTATCACAGACCTGAACCAACACACAAACATCAATAAAGAAAATGTGTTATATAAATGTAACTGGAGTCCGCTGGAAGGATTGTCGATCCCGGCTGCTGTTACGCACACTTTTGTTAATGGCAACCTGGTTTTTGCAAATGGCCAATGGAATGAATCAGAAAGAGGACAACGGCTTATGTTTGATAGATGACGCCCGTTAGAAAGTTAAGTTCTGAAGGCGTAAATTTTACACATAAACCTTAAATATTCAATCGTATCGATGGATATCGATAATACATCATACAACGACCTTAATATATTTCATCACGAGGAAGAATTCTCTGTGTTTAATAAACTGAACTTTACAAGAACAGTAGATGGAAGGGCATGGCTCGCGAAATTTTTCACAACTCCTTTCAGTGACTATAAACAGATCAGTGAAACGCAGGAAATTCTCAAATCGATTTTGCAGAAAATAGACGCCTGGCCTGTTAGTATTAGCAATGGCACTATGATGGTGATTGAAAAGTTTTACGACAGCCAGATAGATTCCATTCCGTCAAGTGCCAATCTGGCGAATGCTTTGAGTTATAAATTATTTCACACTGCAGATTTCTCGCTGGTGAGATATTCGCTCTCTCACTTTGCCGACTTCTTCAGAGGCATGAACCAGATCATTGAGATGTTCGATAATGAAACCTGCCCGCTACTACTCCGTTCATTTTTGCATCGTGCTCGAGACCTAATGAACAAACCGATCGTGAGTGAACTAGCGAAGCGCGAGTCCGTGAAAACCTTCAGTTGGAATGAAATCATCCATTTTGGAAATTTCGTCAAAGATCATTTCAGGGGTTCAACACAGGAGTTGTCGAATATTTATGGGCGTCTGGATGCGTGGTATTCGATGGCCTTCTCCATAAAAAAATTTAATCTAAGCTTCCCTGTATTTCTGAACCAGGCGCAGCCTTTGATCGATGCACAGGAACTGTACCATATATTGTTGCCAGCACCTGTTCCGTACGATGTACATATGAGCAAGGAAAGTAATTTTCTTTTTCTCACGGGCGCGAATATGGCTGGCAAAAGCACGTTTATAAAATCAGTAGGTACCTCCGTGTTTCTTGCCCATCTTGGGATGGGTGTTCCTGCGACAACCATGAAACTGACGCTGTTTGATGGATTGCTTAGCAATATTAATGTGGTAGATAATATTGTTAAGGGAGAAAGCTACTTTTTCAATGAAGTGCAGCGCGTAAAAAATACAATCATGAAAATCAATAATGGGAAAAAATGGCTGGTACTAATTGATGAACTTTTCAAAGGGACGAATGTCCAGGATGCGATGAAATGTTCTTCGACCGTGATCAAGGGCCTTATAAAAATTAAAAATTCACTGTTCATTCTTTCAACACATCTTTACGAAATAGGCGAGGAATTGAAAGATTACTCAAACATATCTTTTAAATATTTCGAAACATCGGTGAAGGAAGACCAGCTTGACTTCAGTTACCAGCTAAAAGATGGGATCAGTAATGATCGCCTGGGATACTTAATTTTAAAACGTGAGAAAGTAGTCGAGCTGTTGGAAAAACTATAATCTTTTTCAGAACGAAATTGTATTCATGAAATTTTTTACCTGGCTTCTCGCAATCCTCATTTCTTCAGGAAATATGCCGATGGCACAGAAAGCCAGGAACGTGGATGTGCAGCGGTACATCTTTGAAGTCGAACTCAATGATAAAAATGATTCCATTACAGCTGTTGCAACAATTCTTTTCAATCTGCTCCGGGATATCGACAATGTCTCGTTTGATCTCATTTCGCAAAGACCAGATGGCAAGGGAATGAAAATAGTTTCTGTAACAGAGAAGGGAAAGCACCTGGACTATACGCATAATAACGATGTTGTTCATATCAGTTTGTCTTCTCCCGGGGAGCAAAATGAATCGAAAACGATAAAGCTTCAATACCGTGGAATCCCGGCAGATGGGTTGATCATCTCTAAAAACAAATACAACCACCGTACTTTTTTTTCAGATCACTGGCCTAATCGCGCCAGGCACTGGCTTGCCTGTGTTGATCATCCTGCAGATAAAGCGGCTGTAGAATTTAAAGTCACGGCACCGGTTCATTACCAGGTAATCTCCAATGGGATAATGATCGAGGAAACCAATCTCGACGATGCGAGAAAATTGACTCATTACCAAGAAGACAACCCGCTGCCAGTGAAAATTGCAGCAATAGGTGTCGCCGATTTTGCGGTGCGATATGAAGGTGATGTAAATAACGTTCCAGTACAGACCTGGGTATTTCCCGAAGACCGGGCAAAAGGATTTTATGATTTCGGTATGGCCTTAGATATATTTCCATACTTTATCAAAAACATCGGGCCTTACCCATATAAAAAATTGGCTAACGTCCAATCCAAAACAATTTTTTCGGGTATGGAAAATGCAGGCGCCATATTCTACCCGGAGGATAAGGTTACGGGTAAACGTGGTTCCGAGATATTGATAGCACACGAGATCACTCACCAATGGTTTGGAGATATGGCTACAGAAGCCGATTTTGCACATATATGGTTAAGCGAAGGATTTGCCACCTATCTTCCAATTCTTTACATGGAACAGAAATATGGTGAGGACACAGCGATCAAAATGCGGATTGAGGACCGAATGCAGGCAATCGCCTACTCTAAACAGAGACTGGCCCCGATAGTTGATTCCTCGACAACCAATTATTTGGACCTGTTGAATGCGAATTCCTATCAGAAAGGCGGATGGATACTGCATATGTTGAGAAAACAATTTGGCGATACGTTGTTCTGGAATAGTATCCGTTCGTACTACAATGAACATGCTGGAAAAAATGCGGTTACTGAGGACCTTAGGAGAGCTTTTGAAAGAACTACCAGCAGAGATCTCAAAAAGTTTTTTCAACAGTGGCTTTACACACCCGGCCATCCAACACTAGACATCCAATGGAAATACGAACCGGATAAAAAGCAAGTCGTTCTAAACATCATCCAGACTCAAAAGACGATTTTTGACTTTCCAATTGAAATAGAAATCGTTGGTTCGAAACTGAAAGAATTAGTCACGGACCGTTTTATGATTAAAGAAAAACAAACAAGTATAAAAATTCCGACCGTGTTTAAACCGCAACAACTTCTGGTCGATCCTTCTATAAATCTATTTTACGAGGGGAATGTGAAAGAGCTTAAATGAAAGAAAAACAAACTCTAATTATAAATTCAGCAGATGAATGATAAAAGATATTTCGCACACCCGACAGCGATTATTGATGATGGTTGTGAAGTTGGCGATAACGTTAAGATCTGGCATTTCAGCCATGTGATGACAGGTTGTAGAATAGGTGACAACTGTAACTTAGGCCAAAACGTAGTAGTTTCGCCAAAAGTCATTTTAGGCAGGAATGTACGTGTGCAAAATAATGTTTCCATTTATGAAGGTGTAATATGCGAGGACGATGTTTTCCTGGGCCCTTCGATGGTTTTCACAAACGTAATTAATCCTCGGAGTGCCATTAGCCGAAAACATGAATACCTCGCCACCTGGGTGCGCAAAGGCGCTACTATCGGTGCCAACGCAACGATCATTTGTGGCAATGAAATTGGAGAGTACGCGTTTATTGGCGCCGGAGCGGTTATCACCAGGAATGTTCCCCCCTACGCGCTTGTAGTTGGAAACCCATCACGGCAAATCGGCTGGATGAGCGAGTTTGGCCATCGCTTGCACTTTGATGAAAATGATGTAGCCATTTGCGAAGAAAGTGGAGAAAAGTACGTACTGGAAAATAATATTGTAAGGAAAGAAAGAATCTCCTGAAAGACTTCGCGATGATAGGAGCTGCGGCATTTATTGCGCCGCGCCACCTTAAAGCCATCAAGGAAACTGGTAACAGGTTGGTGGCCGCATTAGATAAATTCGATTCTGTAGGCATCATGCATAGCTACTTTCCGAGTGCGAGCTTTTTTGTCGAGTACGAAAGGTTCGACAGGCATATTGAAAACTTCATGAAGAAACCAGGCTGTTGATTTTATCTCAATTTGTTCACCGAACTACCTGCACGCTTATGGGATTCGGTGTTCAAATATCTTTTACGTTTTTGGTTGAGTCATCCGGTAATAGGATCGCATTTTAAGCGCCGCAAGAACCTGAAGGTTTGGTAACACCTATAATTTCAGGGATCAATTTCGAGCTACGAAAATGTTTTTTAAATTTTTTTTGTGATGTTTTGACGTTGGCAGATTGCGGAAGCCTTTTATTAAAACATTTCCTTCAAGTTTTAACTCCATCAAAAATTTTATGGATTCATAAATTACTTTCCGCTGTAACCCGTATCCGTATTGCATCTCACGCCATCGAATTTACAAGGCTTTGATGTTAATATGAATAAAACACAAAGTTTCATTACCGAAAAAATTTCGGTCAGCGAATTGAAGAAGGTTTATTCGCGCTGGACCCGGGTCGCCAAAGCGGATATTTTTTTCTAATTTTCTGTTGTCACCAGTATCTGCCCGACATGATGGTAAAAACTTTTGGAAGCGCTGTATACGGAGTTGAAGCGATTACTATTTCCGTGGAAGTAAATGTCATGCCCGGGAAATATTATTATATCGTTGGACTACCGGATAACGCAGTGAAAGAAAGCATTCAACGAGTGGAGAGCGTCATCAAAACAAATGGATACTACATGCCGCGTACGAAACTGGTCGTAAACCTCGCCCCCGCAGACATAAAGAAAAGCGGTTCTGCATTCGACCTGGCTATTGCTATGGGTACACTCGGCGCAACAGAACAATTGAGCAATCCTGAACGACTCACTGATTACGTGATTATGGGCGAACTTAACCTGGATGGCACCATACTACCAATCAAGGGAGCCTTACCTATTGCCATAACCGCACGCAAAGAAGGTTATAAAGGGTTGATCCTTCCAAAACAAAATTCCAGGGAAGCCGGCATGGTCAACAATCTTAAAGTGTACGGGGTTAGCCATATCAGCGAAGTGATAGAGTTTTTCGCGAATGAAAGTTTTTTAGAACCAATCGACGTAAATACAAGAGATGAGTTTTTCTTTGCCCAATGCGATTTCGACGTCGATTTCAGTGACGTAAAGGGACAAAAAAATATAAAACGGGCGCTTGAAATCGCGGCAGCCGGCGGTCATAATGCTATATTAATCGGTCCGCCTGGAGCAGGCAAAACCATGCTCGCGAAAAGACTACCGACGATTCTTCCACCGTTAAGCCTGCAAGAAGCGCTCGAAACAACCAAGATTCACTCAGTAGCGGGAAAGCTGCCGGAAAATGCCACCCTGGTTTCTAAAAGGCCCTTCAGATCTCCTCATCATACCATCAGCGATGTTGCTCTCGTGGGCGGCGGAGGTATACCACAGCCCGGAGAAATTTCTTTGGCTCATAACGGAGTATTATTTCTGGACGAATTACCAGAATTTAAGCGGACAGTGTTGGAGGTTATGAGACAACCTATGGAGGAGCGGCGAGTGAGCATCTCACGCGCAAAGGTAGCCGTCGATTTTCCGACCAGCTTTATGCTCATCGCCTCAATGAATCCATGCCCTTGTGGTTTCTATAATCATCCTGAAAAGGAATGCACCTGCCCGCCTGGCGGTGTGCAGAAATACCTCAATAAAGTGTCAGGGCCGTTACTTGACCGAATTGACTTGCATGTGGAGGTAACTCCAGTTGCTTTTTCGGAACTCTCATCCCAGGAAAACGGAGAAGATTCATCCTCTATTCGTGGACGTGTTATTAGAGCAAGAGAGATCCAGGAAGAACGCTATAAAGACAATCCGGGAATCTATTGTAATGCGCAGATGAGCAGCAAAATGTTGAAGGAAATTTGTGTGATCAGTACAGTGAGCCAAAACCTTTTGAAAAGCGCCATGAACAAATTGAATCTTTCTGCGCGAGCCTATGACCGGATTCTAAAAGTAAGCCGCACAATTGCCGACCTGGCGCAAAGCGTCGAAATTAAGCCAGAACATATTGCTGAAGCCATTCAATATCGCAGCCTGGACCGTGAAGGATGGGCTGGATAAGAAGACCTCAGATGATTAGACTTCTGAAAGACACAGCCCATCGCCTATAGGCCGGAACCGCGTTATTGGAAGGAGTTGCTGGCAAGCGGGATAACAACGAATTAAGTGTCTGGATTGCAGTTTGTCTTATTATTCTAAGATCCAGCCAAAAATTTGCATTCCTGATATAAAAGGCATCAAACTGGTAACGGTGAAAAATACTTTCGAAGTCTTTCGTGGGACCCCTATAGCCTTTCACTTGCGCAAGACCTGTGATGCCCGGGCGAACCATATTACGAAATTTATACTCGGGAACAAGACTCGAAAACTTGTTGCAATCAACATGCATATGCGGACGGGGGCCAACGATACTCATATGCCCGATTAGCACATTCAAAAATTGGGGGAATTCGTCAAGATTTGATTTTCTCAGGAAGAAACCAACACGGGTGATTCTTGAATCGTTTTCAAGAGCCTGCTTTCTGTTCGCTTCTTGATTTAAGACCATTGTCCGGAATTTGAGACACATGAAAGAACGCCCTGCGCGACCGACTCTGCGTTGAACAAAGAACACCGGACCGGTTGAATCGATTTTAATTAACAAAGCACACAAGGGAATCATCCAACTCAATATCAAAATCGCTACCAATGCGGAAATCAGTACGTCAGACACTCTTTTGATGAGAAAAAAAGCTTTTCTCTGATCTATATAATGCCTAAAAAACACCGTTTCTGTAGTAAGCACCTCTCTTTTTAAAGACAGGATTTTGGCCTTCGTACTCATTAATGCGTCTTTAGATCTGAGAAATAGGAATCGGTTCGGCTGCAAAGAAAATTAAAAATTCTTAATTCTCTATCCAGCTATTCGTTATTCATCATAAAATTTTGTCAAATAATCAATTACACCTAGGAGCGATACAGATAATGACAATAATAATCGTGTTAACGTTGCACTCCCAAAATTATTTTTGAAACCGACAGACAGGTTCATTATTCAAGATTAGTGCCAATGTCATTAACCGAAGAAGCCGCAGTTATCGCCAGCTTTTTGCTGCTGAATTGGCCGGTATATTATGTAACATTGCAAAACCTGAATGCGTAAGCTTCATATTTAGGTTTTTCTAATTACTAGACTCAACAGTTTTGGCGAAATCACATTCCTAAACAAACTGCTTATGAACGGTCATATTCGTAAACCAGTGAACCTATTACTATCCATAAAACCGGAGTTTGTTGTATGAAAATCGGCGTTCTCGGTACCAGGGGTATTCCAAACGCGTATGGAGGATTTGAGCAATTTGCCGAACACCTGGCTTTGGGACTTGTCAGGAAGGGTCATGACGTTTGGGTTTATAACAGCAGTGATCATCCCTATCAGCAAGACAAATGGAATGACATTCGGATCGTTCATTGCAAAGACCTTGAAAGTTCGATTGGCACTGCCGGACAGTTTGTGTATGATTTCAACTGTCTTAGAGACGCCCGCAAAAGGAGATATGATGTGCTTCTTCAGTTAGGGTATACAAGCAACTCGATCTGGCACTCATGGTGGCCAAATAATTGTCCTAATATCATCAACATGGATGGTCTTGAATGGAGACGCAGCAAATACAACAAATGGACTCAACGTTTTTTGAAGAGAGCAGAAGGCTGGGCTGCCAAATACGCCGACATATTAATCGCCGACTCAATCGGTATTCAGGAGCATCTTTTGAGAGAATACCGCAAGGCTTCAATTTATATCCCCTATGGTGCAGATATCTTTGAAAGTCCTGACATGTCTCGTCTTTCCGGACTGGGCATCGCTCCGAAATGTTATTTTCTATTAATAGCGAGGATGGAACCGGAAAACAATGTCGAATTGATCTTGCGTGGTTATCTTCAGTCATCGCAACCCTGCCCTATAGTTCTGATTGGGAGTGTAAAAAATAAGTTTGGAAAATATCTTAGGGAAAGATATGTTAGCCCTAATATTCGCTTTGTTGGAGCAGTATATGACTCAGACATGATTAATAACGTACGGTATTTCTCGAGCTTGTATTTTCATGGACACTCAGTTGGTGGAACCAATCCTTCGCTGCTGGAAGCTATGGCATGCCAATGTAACATCGCAGCACACGAAAACATTTTTAATAAAAATATTTTAACGAACTCTGCCTACTATTTTTCAACAGAAAATGATATCGTTCGAATTATTGCTGAGCAACGCGACGAAGAAACGATGACACAGAGAAAAGAAAGCAATCTCGATAAAATTAGAAACACGTTTAACTGGAATAACATTATCGATGAATATGAGAAAGTATTTCTAGACTTCTCTAATCAATCTCTTCACACGAAAACTATTAATGCCGGAAAATCCATCAACCCAATATGATCAGCCTGGTAATACCGGTTTATAACGAAGAAATTCTAATCAGTGATCTATTTTGTAGGGTGCAAAGTTCCATGGTCGCTATAACAGAAGACTTTGAGGTAATTGTTGTTGATGACGGCAGCACCGACGGGACTTTTGAGCAACTCACGATCTGCAACCAGAAAGATAAAAGATTCAAAGTTTTGGCATTATCAAGAAACTTTGGTCATCAGGCTGCGTATACCGCTGGTTTGACATACTCAAATGGAGAATACATTGGAATGATGGATGGCGACCTGCAGGATCCGCCCGAATTACTGAAAGAAATGCATCAGAAGATTACTTCGGGGAACGTAGATATAGTTTATGGCAAAAGAACGGAGCGCAATGAGAAAGCTTCGAAACGCCTATCCATACGGTTGTTTCATTTCATTTTTAAACGTCTCGCCAACTTAAAAAACATTGACAAGGTTGGCAATTTTTCAATTATGTCGCGAAAAGCGCTTAATGCTTTTTTAAATCTACAGGAAAAAAACCGCTATCTACCAGGTTTAAGATCGTTTATAGGGTTTAAGCAAGATTTTGTAGAATATTCGAGACCAGATCGGGAACAAGGCGAAGCTAAAATGAGCTTTGTAAAATTACTGGGACTAGCGTTTGATGCAATTTTTTCATTTTCGAATGTACCAGTTAAGATCTGCTTATATGTTGGTCTTATAGGGGTCTTACTTATATTCCTGGCACTAATTTATATCCTGGTCAGCAAAATAACAGGTTTGGCTCCGCTGGGGTGGTCGTCAATTATTTTAAGTATATATTTTATAGGGTCTGCTCAGTTATTATCTATTGGGATTCTTGGAGAATATGTTTACCGCATTTATAAAGAAACGCAAAATCGTCCTATTTTTTTCGTAAAGACATTCATCCAATAGTTTACTTTATAACTTAAATTTAAATGAAGGCAAAAGCAATGTGGATAGCTTCTATAACTGCCGTAGTGGTGATTTTCCATATTTGCTACGGCCTTGAAGTTTTATTGCCTGGTAACATAAGCTGGTTAATGACGGTATTACACGATTGGGGCCAGCATTATTTAGGGTGGCAGTTTTATAAAAGCGAACCATGGCAGTTTCCAATTGGACAGGTGTCGAATCTTTATTATCCTATTGGCACCAACGTAGGCTTTACTGATAGTATTCCGCTCCTTGCTATCTTTTTTAAGATATTTGCTCCTCTTTTACCTAATGACTTTCAATATTTTGGTTTTTGGCTGTTTGCCTGTCATTTACTGGCAGCATATTATACCATTTTAATTTGCCGGCTATTTAAGGTGGATATTTTCTTTACATTCCTGGCGGTTATTTTTATCGCCGCCAATCCTGTATTAGTCTATAGGGGAATGCATCCTGCGCTTTGCAGCCACTGGTTGCTGTTAGGTTCTATTTATATTTATTTTTCTAATTCTGAGGGCTTAAAGGCTAGAAAATTACTTATCCATCAGCTAATCTTATTAATCATAGCAGCTCTGGTAAATCCATATATCTGCTTTATGGTGCTTGGATTTAGTTTTGCAACTGCAACAAAACTTTGCTTTTTTAATAAGGTCATCAGCAAAAAGCAGTTCCTGCTGAATATTACTGGGACAATACTTATTCTTTTACTTGTTTGGTATTTCGTTGGCATGATTAACTTCAGTAAAAAAGAAGATCTTGGCGTACAAGGCGGTTTTGGCTTGTACGGCATGAATCTGAATTCTTTTTATAATGCCGGAGGCTTTTCCACGTTTTTACCGGCCTTTAAACAAGTAAGCTGGCATCAATACGAGGGCTTCATGTACATGGGTGTCGGAATATTCCTGTTAGCAGTTATTTTGTTAGCATATGGTTTATTCATTTTCCATAAAAACCGTAGGACGCGGCAACACCTGTTGAAGTTTAGTGACAAGAAAATATACTTTGCACCTTTGATTGTTTTGTTGGTTTTGTATACACTGTTCGCAGTGACTCACATTGTAACTTTTAACGACAACATCTTGTTTAAAATTCCGATTCCGGAAATAATTATTAAACTGGGTGAAATTTTCAGGGCAAGTGCCCGGTTTTTCTGGGCACCTTATTATGTGTTTCTTTTTTTTATTCTCATAACCGTAGCTAAAAGCAGAGTGCCATATGCTACCAGGTCATTTATCCTCCTAGGTGCACTATGTATTCAGTTATACGATATCAAACTTTTACTAACTCATTTACAATTGAGCCGGGGGGCTTACCATCCACCTATAAATACACCTAAATGGAATTCAATTATTAAGGAGTTTGATGACATTGCCTTCGTTCCCCCTTTTCAAGCTACTAATCTCACCCACATGGATTACCAATACTTCTGCTTTATGGCGGCCAAAGCTCAAAAGCCAATCAATACCGGCTATGTCGCGAGGGCCGATTACAACGCATCAAAAAAATACACGGATTCTTTATTAGAAAGGCTTGCAGAAGGAAAATTGTCACCACGGACATTATATATTACAACCGCATCGCACTTGAACGAATTTTCTTTCCCTCTTCAAACTGATTCATGCCAGTTAAACATACTTGATGACTATTATTATCTATTTTCTAAAAACAAAAACGATGAAAATCTTTTAAACATTAGCAAGGAATCTAATGCTCTAAACAAGAGAAAACTTGACTCTACTCTAAATCGACTTCCTCAAAAAATCACGTTTAAGGAAATTAGAACAATAGATACTTCAAAAGGAAACATTCAGCATTATATGTCAACCTTTAAAAATGCCGAGAATTTTGTAATGGTTAACGGATGGGCATTTATAGCAAATACAGCATCCAATAAGGGCGATTCGATTTTTGTAGTCCTGGATGGGAAAAACAAATTTTTTATCGCCAATACAATCCCTTTCAAACGACCAGATATCACAAGCCATTTTAAACGGTCATATTTGGATGATGCTGGCTATTATGCCACTATTTTCTGTGACAGCGTGGATGCAGGCAGTTATCAATTAGGACTTGCTATCAAAAATACAAAAGGACAGATTTTCTATCAAGCTACTGATAAGTCCGTAAAAATAAAAGTGCGGGAATATCCTACCTTAGAGAAAATAGTAACACTACCTCAGAGTGCCGACATTCAATGGGGCCTGGATTACCTGACTACAGATAGTAATCTTTTAAAAATCAGTGGTTGGGCCGCTTTCAAAAACCAGGATGCTGCGAACAGTGAAATAAAATTGGTATTTAAAAATGGAAATCAAATATTTTTATGCCCGACAAACCCAATTCTTCGCCCGGATGTAACTGCTCATTTTCGCAATAAATATAAACTTGACAAGACAGGGTTCGAGGCTAAAATCCTGAAAAGCTCTTTGTCAAAAGGAAAATACCAGGTGGGTCTTTTGATTAATGACGTCAAACGAAGTAAACAAGGTGTTGTGTTCATTGATAAAGACATAGAAATCTTATAACATGTGACGAAAATTCCACGTGAGTTATCGCATACTGCAGAATTAACACTATGAAAATAGGGATCGATGCTAAATGGTACTTTACAGGCCCAGTAAGTACCCAGACAGTTCTCCAAAACCTTCTGCCAAGATTATTTGAACTCTATCCAATGCATGAGTGGGTTATCTATCTCGATGAAAAAGATAAGGGTTTAGATTTTCCTTTTAAACAACCGAATATTACTCGTAAGTATGTTTGGGCAAACAATAACATGCTTTCAAACCTGTTTCTTCTCCCCACAGATGCAGGTAAAGAAGCGGTTGATGTGTTGGTGTTTCAGACCTTTCCTCCAATTGTACATATCGTACCATCCATCGCCTTTATCCATGATGTGTTATTCCGCGATTTCCCCCAATTCTTTACATGGAAGGAACGCCTGTATTTTCTTCCATTGTCATGGCTTACCCGGAAGGCAAGCCGATTAATTGCTACCACTGATTATGTTGCCAGTAACCTTATTAAGCATAAATATGCGCGAACAAAATCTGTTATAGATATTGTTCCTTTAGCTGCCGCAAGCGAATTCAAACCACTTGAACGTCATGATGCTGACATACTCAGAAAGGTTAAAGAAAAATATCGTTTGCCCGATAAGTATTTATTATTTGTAGGCCGGTTAAACGTGAGAAAGAATATAGAGAACCTTTTAAAGGCACTTTTATTAATGCAGTCAAACTATATTCCACTGATCATTATTGGCAAAGAAGACTGGAAGACGCCCAATTTGCAAAACCTTTTATCGCATCAGGATTTAAAAAACAGGATTTTTATTCAGCCTAATATGAATAATGAGGAATTAGCAGCCACCTACGCCATGTCAACCGTCTTCTGTTTCCCTTCATTCGCCGAAGGGTTTGGACTACCTCCGCTGGAAGCAATGGCTTCTGGCATCCCTGTGATAGTTTCAAAAACCACTGGGCTAAAAGAAGTTTGTGGGCCTGCGGCGGTTTTCATTGATCCTTCCAATGCCGCAAGTATTGCAAAAGCCCTTGATAAACTACTGAACGATGCTGTTTATTACAATGATAAAAGATTATTAGGACTCAAGCAGGCAGCTCAATACAACTGGACCGAGTCAGCACATGCCTTTATGCAGAGTATAACCAACGCATTAAAAAAGACATCATCATGAATCAAGCCTGTCCCGTATGCAATACTGCCTTGTATTCGGTAATATATACGCAAACATCAGGATACCCCGATGCAAAAATCGTAAAATGTAATAGTTGCTCCCACATATACACCTTACTTGAAGCCAACATCAATACGCAGGAACTTTACACAGATCAGGACGAAGTTTATAAGGTGGTTGAAAACCGCGGTTCCATCTTTGATAAAATATTGACTCTCGAATATAGATCCGTAATAAAGAAAATCAATTTCCTCTCTTCTCCTCGAGGCACTCTTATGGATTTCGGGTGTGGAAAAGGCAAATTTGGCAGCCTCGCAAAACGGGATGGCTGGAGCGTAAAATGTGTTGAAACTTCAGAAGACCGAGCAGAATATGCAAGAAAAACATATCAGCTTGAGGTTAATTCTAATTTTTATTTGTCGGGCAACATATTTAATCTTGAGTTCGATGTGATCACACTTTTTCATGTCCTGGAACATTTACCAAATCCAGGCGTAATGTTAGATCAGCTCTTAAAAGATAATCTCAATAATGCAGGCCTTGCTGTCATCGAAGTTCCTAATTTCAATAGTCTTCAGTCACGTATAGCCAAAAATCGGTGGATACATCTGGATGTACCACGTCATATCAATCACTTTACTCCCCGAAATCTCGAACAACTCCTGATCGATTGTGAAATGATACCAATTAGAAAAGCATATTTCTCATATCATCTTGGTTTGTTAGGTATGGTAGATAGTTTGCTAAAACTTTCTGGATATAAAAAGAATATTATTTATGAATTGAAGAACAGAAAAAGCATTTTACTAATACTGCGAATTCTCTTTATATTGCCTTTGGCTTTACTGTTAGAAGCTCTTTCTTCTTTTTCAGCACAAGGCGGAATCATCAGAATCTACTGTACAAAAAAAAGACTCTCGCTTTAAATTTCTTTTCTCATCCAGAATGAGCCGGGTTCATGAGCAGGGTATTTTTTTAACAGGGGTAGTCTCGACTCCGTTTCAATTCTATAATGGTTTTTAAGATAATTCAGCGCTCCTATTATTTTGAACTGTTTATTACAGCTCAGAAATGCTTCCAAAATATATTGCTCATTCCAGAATAGAACGTCTTCGACCAAATGCTTATGTGTATAATCTTTAGGGGAAAAAATGTCGTGAACGTGGATTATCACCTCCTTCTTCAGTGAAGGCAAGATTTGTAAAAACTCGAAAAGCACATCTCCCTGTGGCCTCACCATATGCGATGAATCAATAAAAAGAATGTCATTTTTGCCTAATGATTTAAAGAGAGACATATCCACATCCTCAACTAGTTCTCTTATAACTTTTACTCCCAGCTTTTCAAGCCATTGCATTTCGTAAGGTTCAATGCAGATTTGCTCGCATTCATACTGAAGGTTTTCAGCTTGATTCCTTTCCAATGCCTGTTTGGCCATTAAGGTGGAATATCCGCTTCCGATTTCGATAATACGGGAAGGCTTGAAATGACGTATTACACAGTACAAATATTCGGCATCGCCTGGCCCAAGAGAAGGATTATCGAAATAGAACACGAGATCGTTTTGGGATTCTTTATATGGAATCGCCAATAATTCCTGCTGATAATTGAATTGACCCAGCAATAACAACTGTTCCTCATCATTCCATTCTATGCCAGGAAGGTAACGGTCGCGATCCAGCGGTTGTCTGAGACGTTTATTATTGAAAAGAGGTTCGTAATAATGGTCTGTAATCGGGAAAACGCCTACGGTTTTGAAAATACTTTTAGAAACGGGCATTTTGCTTACCCTTATTTTTCTTATGCCAAACAAAAGTATTGAAGACATCAATGTAAATGGTGACAATAAAAGATCAATCAGAGGAAAAAAGGGTGTTAAAACATTTCGTAATGCTTTTTTTGACATAAAAATTATTTATGGAAATTGAAATGGCTAACTCGGTTTCCCTGATGTTTCACGTCGAACTGGGGGAAAGTATTTATAAACGCGAGTATCCATATCATGTATTCAGCCAAATTGGTGACATAACTTCCCGTGAATTGATATATAAAAATAAAGAAGAATAAAAGCAAGCGATAAAAGTTTTGCCAGACTTTTGTGTAGAAAAAAAGAAATACTTCGATAAAGAGTCTCAAAAAGAAACCAATCCATCCAAATATGGCCAGAGTTTCAGCAGTTGCATTTGGAATGGAGATTGCATAATCTGCAGGATATTGGTAAAAATCCCGGATGGTGTCTGCGCCCATAATCTTGATTTGGCCAAGCCCTACTCCCCACCAGGCATTTCTGAGATCGAGAAGTTTATCTGCTAATATAAATGCTTCCACAGTCCTTCCATTGCCCGATGCATCAACGCCCGAAACAATGTTGACAATTCTTACAAAAAGCGGATTTGAAGGGAAAAATATAATCAACACAACTGTTCCAAAAACCAATGTCGCCAGGCTCAGAAAAATAAATTGAAATACTCGCTTCCGCCGGGTCAACGTTTTGCCGTAAATCAAGTAAGTTACAATAATTGATACTGTGGCCGCGCTAATAACGCCTAATGAAAAGGATAATAGTAGTGGAAGAAGGATCATGACCAATAACGGGAAAAACGATATCGTGTTAAGCTTGAGCATTATTTGGAGGAAGAAGTAAAAAAACAACGGTATAAGTAACGTCGCGTAGTGGGAGGCTTCATACGTAAACATCTTTAAACGCTGGAACTGGTCGAACCCCTCAGTGAGGTATTGCTCTATCCAAAAAAAGTGATCAAAAGGCGTGAAATAGAACAACAAAGCAATCACACACAATAAGAAGTTTATTTGGAGCAACCTTTTGAAAATAAAGTCGAGACTGCTATTATTTTTCATAAAGACGGCAAAGGCATAGCAAGAAATGTACACACCTATCACATTTACAAGCGACACATAATACGCCTTTTCAAAGACGGGCTGCAATAGGTGAGCTACGATAAAGGGAGTTAAAATCAACAAAAACGGAATCAGCGGCTCGGTTCTTTGCTTGACAATTATCCAATAATAAAAAAATGGAGTTAATAAAGCGGTATATGTTAAACCATAAGGAAGCCCAAAAGAGTTCATAAAAAAAACCAGGAAAGCAAGAGGCAAAAATTTATTTATTTTCATAACGTGCTCCTGTTAAAAAGTCGATCACACCAGCACTCATGCCTTTTGCTCTTTGCATGTCACCCCGCAATATCCGGATCAAAACTCTTACACTAACTGTTAACATGGCCGAAAGCAAATATACGTGCCTGTATTTTCGCAGAAATAGCAAACCATTTCGAGTATAAAAATAATCAGATAAAAAACCCCTGCCTATACTTGTACTGATTTTATCGTAGCATATTGCTTCTAAACATACTGATATCGAATACCCCTTCTTTATCGCATTATAACACCAGTCAGTTTCTTCCCAATAAAGAAAATAGTATTCTGGCAACAATCCAACTGTCCTGAGATGTGAGGTATGAATAAACATTGATCCTCCAGAAATGTAGTCAATGTTTGCAATTTGAGCCACTGCGGTAACGGGTGAAACCGTGCCAAAGAAGTAATTTATTTTGCCGCCGCCGTAAAAGAGAATTTTTTCTGTGTTATAGAAACTTTTAGTCACGGAGCCGATAATGGCTCTCGAATCTTTGTTAGCGGCCAATACAAGTTGTTCGAGGGTAGCGTTAGTGACGATCATGTCAGGATTCAGAAGCCAGATAAAAGCATCTTCCTCAAGTAAAAGTCGAAGCACCGTATTATTCCCTGCACCAAAGCCCCTGTTAAGCCGGTTCTGAAATAATACAAGATCAGGTAAATCGGGTGGTCTGAGATGCAGTTCCTGACCTTCCTGAAGATGAACATACCGTATTAGTTCCTTGGAACCAGACTTCTTGAGTGGACTCGCGACCAGGTCGGCTAAGATATGTTCAAGAGATTGATTGTTTGAACCATTATCGGCAATAAAAACGGTGAAATCGGTGTAGCTTGAAGAAAAAACTGACCTCATACAGGCGATTGTATCTTCCCATCTTTTATAATTCAGGATAATAATATAACATTTTTTCATTTACGGTTCCTATATAGATCTCAGCGAACTGCCACGATAGGGCAAAAGATCATTTTTTCAACTCATATTTTCCAAACCTGTTTATCATCCAATGCCAAAATCCAGTGATCATGGCCTTGAATTTTAAGAACTTATTCTTTTCAAAAAAAAGAACCCGAACTAAATCGTAAGCTAGATTTTGAATGATTTTTATACAAAACCTCGGATCGAAAAAAAAATACTTTGCTGCTGTGTACAACCCATTTCTTGTTATATAATATCTTCTTATATGATTGTGATTCGATATGCCAAATCTTTTCCAAAGAAACCGTTTTAACTCAAAGTTGCCAAGAGCATGTTCAAGAAGAATTCTGTTGTTTTGAATGATCTTGAATCCCCTTTTCCTGATTCGGAGACAATAGTCATGATCTACATAATCGATGAAAAGGTCTTCCTTAAACCCATCAACTGTTTGATAGACTTGCAGATTAATCAAATTGCCCGATGTCATGGTA
>DAINQQ010000033.1:0-33940 GCA_036742645.1 Flavitalea sp. | reverse complement strand
TCGAAGGAGTTTCAAATTCATCCTCGATGTTGAAGTCAGTAAACTTCGAACTTCTAAAATCCCTTATTTTTTTTGCTCCCTCAATAATGTACTGAACCTGGAAAGTCCTTTTGTAACCAATCGTTCCCTCACTGACCAGTGTATAAAATTTTGCCTGGGCGTTCGCAGCCTCTGCGCAGCAATACAGTAAAATCGCAATGAATAGTTCCTTTATGTATAGCAATTTCCAAACTCGCATATTCAGCTACCCGTTTGGGGATTACAAATATAAATTGTCAAGAGGTGGATAACTAATCCAGCCCTGTTAAAATAGGGGAAAATGGATGAGCGGCCTGATAAATGATTACCGAAATAAGGAGATCGTACTGGAATTTCCTTTTCATTAAAGAATTTTCTCTACCTGAGCTAAGTAAATTCTTTATTACTTGTAAGTTCCCATTAACTATTTGAACTATAAGTCGCCCAATTGAGGTCTGATGATGATATCTTCCGGGCATGCCTGTGGCGAAAGCCGGGAACACGCGTAGATCATTTCAGAAATATCAGAAGCCTCCATTATCCGTTTCGGATCGATATTGCTTCCCGCCCATGAATCAGTGTAAGCGGCGCCGGGATACACGGTCGTTACTTTGATGCCGTGAGATTTCATTTCTTCACGTAAATTCTTAGAGAAGCCGGCGAGCGCAAATTTGCTGATGCTATATGCGCCGCCATTGTGATATGCCTGGAAAGAAGCAATTGAGCAGATGTTAAATATATGACCGCTTTTTTGTGCCATCATCTTTGGCAAAAGCACACGTGTAAGGTGATAAGCGCTATACAAATTCACTTCAATCATTTCTTCCAGTGCACCTTCCGCTTCGTTATGTACACTGCCTGGTATGAACGTCCCGGCATTATTAATCAATACATCGATCGAAATCTCAAACTGAAGAATCCAATGACCGAATTCTTTTGCCTGTTTTTCGATTCCCAGGTCGAACGGTTTTGCTTTGATTTCCACGTTGGGGAATCGTGTTACCAGTTCATCAACGGTTTTATATAATGCCACGGCATTGCGCGAGCAGATATACAGGTTATGTCCCTGCGAAGCGAACTTTTCTGCAAACGCTTTTCCAAAGCCCCTTGACGCACCGGTAATCACAATATTCATGAGAATGTGTTGAAAATCAAAAAGGCGGTAAAAATCCTTACCGCCTTAAAATTAATTTTCTTTTATCCAGACTGCCTAAGAATTTTCATTGTTGTTCGCAGAAGATTCAACGGCATAATCTGGTTGTTGCCTTTTTCCGCGAATAAATTTCCATACAAAACTGCCAGCCCCGACCAACCCTATAGCTATCAACTTCCAGAACTTTAATAGTCCCGCCAACAACCCTGCTTTCACGAGAATTTTTCCAGCAACCAGTCCTCCGATTGTCCAGGCCGCGACTTCATCAACATCTGGATTGAATTCAGCGTAAGTATTCCCCGTTTCGAAAGACGCCATTTTCAAAATCGCCGGGATATTCTTCCTCACTTCTTCGAGCTGATTCATACCTCCGATCGCATTTAAACTTAATACGCCCTTCCTTCCCAATACACGTACATCATAATTTAAAGTATTGTTCTCGCTGCCACTTACACTAAACTCTTTTGCCCAATGCAATACCTTGTTTTGCTTCTCATAAAAAGGCTTTGACGCCCATCCTACAATATTTAGTTCGCGATAGCCAAGTTTTGCTCTTTCAAGGTTTGCCTGTTTTTCCCCTTCTTTAAGGTCTTTTAGCAGATCGTCATAGTTGATGTCATCAGCATCATCATCCTTTACATATCCCATACCTTCATACGTGACAACAAACACCCAGGAATTGGTCAGGCTATTTATCCGGAAGCTATCGGATACAATCATTCCTAACACCGAAGCATCGGGCAAATTTTGCCAAACTTCTTCTAAGATGTACTGGCTCTGCTTTGCATTGATGAATTTGAAACCCTGGGTTACATTTAGTTTGGCGATTCCGTTTTGCAGCGTTATATCGCCATGCTCGTACTGCAGCGTTTTTTCGATCGAGTCAAGTCTCGCGAAAAGATAAGCAAGCTCTTCGATCTCATCCTCAGAAGCGACATCTTTTACGGTACTGTCTTTGTCGTTAGAATAACCGGAACTACAGAGGAGAAATAGTAAACAGAATGAACAAAACATTTGTTTCATAGGATGGCATTGACGTTTATTAATGGTATAAAAGAATAAAAATATCAGCGCATATGCAATAATTTCGGGAGAATAAATTATGGGTACATATAAACACTTGTTTTTCGATCTTGATCATACCCTGTGGGACTTTAACGCCAATGCTCGTCTCACTTTGGAGGAGCTATATCATGCAATGGATCTGAACTCATTAGGGATCCTGGATTTCGAGCTGTTCTATACTACTTACCTGGAGCATAATGATAAACTGTGGGAGAAATACCGCAGTGGAATTATTAAAGTGGATGAACTACGCTGGAAGAGAATGTGGTATACTCTTATAGAGTTTAAAATTGGAGATGAAAAACTTGCGAGAGATATGGGTTTTCGGTTTCTTCAATCGTTGCCTACACGTAATTTGTTATTTCCATATACTGTTGAGTGCCTTGATTATCTTACCAATAAGGGTTACAATCTCCACCTCATTACGAACGGTTTTAAAGAAACTCAACATAGTAAGCTGAAACATTCAGGAATTGCTCCATATTTCATTGAAGTCATTACTTCTGAATGTAGCAACAGCATCAAACCAAACAAAGAGATATTCGAATACGCCTTCACAAAGACAAATGCCAGGCCTGCAGAAAGCATTATGATCGGAGATAGTATTGAAGTAGACATCCAGGGAGCGATGAATGCCGGAATTGACCAGGTATTTGTGAACCATACCTGCATTGACTGTCCAATTCAGCCAACGTACATGGTTCATTCTCTGAAGGAACTGGAATACATATTTTAAACAACCTGTCTCAGTTGATCCATATGCTTCACAGGTCGGATAGACAGTTTGTACTTCAACTCCTCAATCTGGCAGTAAATTTTTTCAAGGTCATCCTCGCATTCCCAGTTGTTAAAGCACTGCCAGTACTTCTTTTGAAGCTCTTCAAGTTCCGCATGTAAAATGTCTGTGGTTTCCATACACCTCAATAGTTTGCATAAACTTAAATTTTACCCATTAACGTGCCATACAGAGTTTATTAACACCCGGTGGATAAGTGGCAAGATGAGCGAAGTTCTGATATACGAGCTATCGACTTTGCTCGCGATTAAATGTTTTTAACGACAAGTGAGCAATGAGGCGCAGATATTTTCCATGATGATTTGCCGCTACGTTTTTGCAAGTTCTTAAATGTATTCGTCAGACGCTAAGTGCGGGCTCTTTTACAACTTCGGCGTCAAGACTTGCCAAAATTGAAACACCACCCCGAACATGTTGATTGAGGCCTACGTTTATTTTTGTTCCTGGGGGGAGCAATACATCCACCCTGCTTCCAAACTTGATAAAGCCCATTTCTGCGCTTTGCTCAACTTTTTGCCCTACGCTTAAATAATTGATGATGCGTTTAGCCACAGCGCCCGCGATTTGCTTCACCAGGATCTCTGCGGCCTGGTTTTTAATCACCACCGAATGTCTTTCGTTTTCAGTAGACGATTTCGGGTTCCAGGCAACGAGATATTTGCCTTTATGATACTTACTGTATACCACCTCGCCACTCACAGGTGTGCGATTTTGATGAACATTGGCAGGACTCATGAAGATAGAAACCTGTAAGCGTTTATCATTAAAATACTCGGTATCGAAAATCTCTTCAATCACTACGACTTTTCCATCCGCAGGTGATACAACGATCTTTTCATCCAGGCTAACATTTCTCTTTGGAACCCGGAAAAAGGAAATGATGAACAGCAGTAACACGAGGGTTGCTATGAAGATGAACCAGCTTAGCCATGGATAATAAAAACTTAAATAATAAAACGAGGCCAGGTTAACAACCGCAAAGATCATAGCGCTGATTAGAATAGTCTTGTATCCTTCCTTATGAATTGTCATGCTCTAGTTTAAATAATAAAATTAGGCAAACTGCAAGAGTTTCAAAGTATTTGTCTTTATACTCGGGAGGTGAAACATGGCGTTAGCCTTATTTCCTTTCGTAAAATATTCTTCCAGGAATCAGAATGAATCATTTCATCATAAACACCACGTAAATCCAAACAAACGGCGTCGCTAATAGCAATGAGTCGAACCGGTCGAGAAAGCCTCCATGCCCTGGCAAGATCTGGCCACTATCTTTCACATTGGCTAAACGCTTGAGCTTTGATTCAAGCAGATCACCCATGATTCCGATTATCGAGGCGATCGCGGAGATCCAGATCCAGTTCCATACATTACTGTAGGGCATTATGAGTTTCATCGCCGAGCTAATGACCACAATTGAAAGGATCGCTCCGCCAGCAGTGCCTTCCCAGGTTTTCTTTGGAGAAATTGTAGAAAATGGCGTTTTGCCGATCCACGATCCTACGAGGTAGGCCATCGTGTCATTGATCCACATGGCTGCAATCAACACCAGCGGAATATACCATCCAGTGTCGATATACACTTTTTCGTTTCCCTCCTCTACTCCCATAAACATAACTCGCAGATCCATCATCAGACCCCAGCTCAGGGAAATATAAATAAGGCCAAATGCTGAGTGCCCAATATTTTTTAACTGAATGGTTTTAGCGAACAGCAATTCGCTAATCGGCAGAAGAAACGCAAGCGAGAGACCCAGCCACCATCCCAAAGCGTGTAGACGGATGCCTAGGAAGGTGAATGCATCATTTGTAAAATATAGCATGATACACCAACCGGCGAGCATTACAACATATTTATGAAAGGGTGTTATAGTTGTGTATTCCGGGTCGATTCGTCCCACCAGTTTTTGAAACTCGATCCAGCAACCAAAATGTATGATGCTAAAAAGAAGAAAAAATGTCCATGGCCCAATCAATAACCCAGCAAGCATCACAAGGCAAAATACTAGTGCCGTCCAAGCCCTGGTTTTAAAAGTGGCCTTATTCAATGCCATACTTGGGAATAGATTTGAAATTAAAAAGCATTAGGAGAAAAATTGGTTCGACATGTTGAGGCGGTCAATGTCATACACTTTTGCATATGTAACTGTTGAAAGCCTTCCATAGATCCAAAGGATAATAAACACAATGATAGCGGAGATCAGCCCTGCGAATACCGGCATTTCTGGATTTTCCGTCGCATATTGTGGCGCAAAAGAGACTGCCACTACCTGGACACCGTTATTTACAAAATGCGCCAGAATGCTTGTCCAAAGACTTCCGCTATACCAATACAAGGCACCGAGCACAATACCTAAAAACATACGTGGTAAGAACCCCTGGAATTGGAAATGCAATGCGGAGAACAGAACCGATGTAATAATGATCCCGCCCCATGGACTTTTTGTACAGTGTATCAGGATGCGTTGTAATGCTCCTCGGAAGCAAAGCTCTTCGCAAATCGCTGGCAGCACCGCTATAATGAATACGTTTACCAGGATATCTATCGGCTTATTAACCTTCAGAAATGCTTCCATCTGCTTGACAGTGTCCTTTTCCATGGCTGTCATCCATTCGGGTAAAGGAATATGCTGATTTAATTCACCTAGCCAGATCACCAGAGGAAACGCGAGCATGATACAAAGGACTGCTAAGCCATACATACCCGATTTCTCGGCCTTCTTCATGCCAAGAAAATAAAGGGCCCGACCGGTAAAGGTGATTCGCGCATATAAAATCGCTGGTAAAAGAAAAATTAGAACGGATGAAATCCCCTGTATCCATTTCATGACAGATACCATTTCCGGCTTTGTCCAGTCTATGGCCTCTGTGTTGATAGGCAGTCCTTTGGCTAAGATGAGGGCGGCCATAAGAACAGATGAGATCAATGCTCCCCCAAATAATCCAAGAAAGATTCCCAACTGCGACCATGGAGAAGATACACGTAAATGACCTGTCATAAGTAGCGTAAACGAGAATTAGTGTGTAAATTGCGACCCGTTTGAAGAACGACCGAAATTCAGTGGCAAACAGCCATTCTGATCGGCCACCTGTCACCGGCCTTCGTACATGGTAAACATTGGCAATATACAACTTCCTTCTTTCCCACTTCTTCTTGCTCCAATGGAGGATGTGAGCGATCCGCCGTTCCGTGCCGTGTGTAAAGATCACGGTGCAGACCTGATGTATACCGAATTCATCAGCAGTGAAGGCCTGATACGGGATGCCATCAAAAGCAGACAGAAATTAGACATCTTCGATTATGAAACGCCGGTTGGGATACAAATTTTTGGCGGTGATGAAGAAAGTCTGGCATTAGCTGCGAAAATCGTTGATGTAACTAATCCGGATTTGCTTGATATTAACTTTGGTTGCCCTGTAAAAAAGGTAGCACTGAAAGGAGCAGGTGCTGGTGTTTTGAAAGATCTCGACCTTATGGTGCGGTTAACCAATGCGGTTGTAAAAGCAACCCGCTTACCTGTAACCGTAAAGACGAGGTTGGGATGGGACGATCAAACGAAAAACATTGAAGAAGTTGCAGAGCGATTACAGGATGTTGGTATCAAAGCCTTAGCCATTCATGGACGTACCCGCACACAGATGTACAAGGGGTCCGCAGATTGGACGTTGATTGGTAGAATCAAAAACAATCCACGCATTCATATCCCGATTTTTGGGAATGGCGATATAGATTCCCCAGAAAAAGCCCTGGAATATAGAAACAGGTACGGTGTTGATGGTATTATGATCGGTCGGGCAGCCATCGGGTATCCCTGGATCTTTAATGAGATCAAACATTTTTTTGACACTGGTGAACATTTACCGGCTCCTGGAATTGAACAACGAGTAAGCGTAGCAAGAAAGCATCTACACCGCAGTGTTGAATGGAAAGGTCCTGTGGTCGGAATTAATGAAATGCGAAGGCATTATGCCAATTATTTGAAGGGACTCCCCAATATCAAAGAATACCGTACGAAACTTGTTACGCTTACCAAAATGGAAGAAATCGACGAGGTGCTCGACCACATCGAAATTGTTTACGCAGGTTTTGAATTCGAGAAAACCGCGATAGAACTGATTAATTATCACGAGAAATGTCCCGCCTAGATTGATCTTCAACGATTGAGTCATTTTGCCGAAATATTACTTGTCTGAAACCCACGCCGTGTTCGATTCCTGCATTTAGAGGAGGTATGTATAGACGAAAATGATCCTTCTATTTACCACAACTGCCGAATAATTCTTATAGCTGTCATGCAATCATACAATACAACCGAGGCATAGTGCTGCAAAACATCGACAGTTTATTTTTTATAGGATGGTATTACTAACGGTTGTATTTTTATTTATTTAAGATGTCTACTCATGAAATTACTTGAAAACAAAGTTGTTATTGTAACTGGTGCTGCACGAGGCATCGGTGAAGCTATTGCAGTTAAGATGGCAGAACATGGTGCAAACGTCGCATTTAGTTTTGTTAGCGATAGCAGTTCTGAAAAAGCGAAAACTTTAGCAGAAAAGATCGGTGCAATGGGAGTAAAGGCAAAATGGTATCAGAGCAATGCCGGAAGTTACGAGGACTGCGAAATATTTGTAAACGACGTGTTGAAAGAATTTGGAAGTGTAGACGTGTGTGTTAACAATGCCGGAATATCAAAGGACAATTTGCTACTAAGAATGACTCCTGAACAATGGGATGAAGTGATGGCGATCAATCTGAAAAGCGTCTTTAATATGACAAAGCAGATAATTAAGCCAATGATGAAAGCCAGGAAAGGATCTATTATTAACATGAGTTCAATTATTGGAATGCGCGGTAACGCCGGTCAAAGCAGCTATGCCGCCAGCAAAGCCGGGATTATTGGATTCACTAAGTCAATCGCTCATGAACTTGGAAGCCGTAACATACGTTGTAACGCAATTGCCCCGGGATTCATAGAAACTGACATGACCGATTACTTAAAGAATGGTGATACGTCAAAGGCGTTTCTTGATAAAATTCCGCTGGGTCGTTTCGGATCTGCCAATGAAATTGCAGATACTACCGTCTTCCTGGCTTCAGATATGAGTTCTTATATAACTGGGCAGGTTATCAGCGCTTGCGGAGGATTGAATATTTAGGGATAATCTTAATCGTATAGCGTGTTTATGTCCCTGTCTCCGTTGTGAAGCCTATGACTGTTCGAATAATGGGTTCACAACGGACACGAGGAGAAGAACGAAGGCCACAAAAGAGATTTAACTTTGAGCTTTTGCTTTGAATTTTTGAATAGCCGTTCTCGAAAATTCACTAAGTACTAATCTTCCACTAATAGCGGCTCTTTCGAGTAATAGGGTATCCCAGTTTTCAGTCCCTTTCCACAATATCTTTTTCAGTTCTGCAATGGCCTCCGGGCTTGAATGTGATAGGCTATTTGACAGGCGGCGAATGGATTCATCCATGCCTTCCAACGTTGGATGTAATTCAGCGTATAACCCTTTTCTTTTTGCCCAATCTGCATTTCGCCATGTAGTCGCGTCCAGCGCAAGATAGCTGTATGCTGCAAGGCCTATTTTTCTTTCTACAGCGGGTCCTACGACAAACGGTCCGATTCCAATAGCAAGCTCACTCAGTTTTACATCTGCTCCTTCCAAAGCAATTGCGTAGTCAGTTGCTGCTGCCAGGCCAACGCCACCGCCAACTGCTTTACCATGAATACGGCCGATAATCGGCTTCGAGCATCTTCTCATGGCATTGATCACATTCGCAAAACCACTGAAGAACTGCAGCCCTTCTTCTTTATTTTTTATTGCCGCCAGCTCATCAAAAGACGCACCTGCACAGAATGTCTTTTCACCCGATGAGCGCAGAATAACGACGCGGGTATCGTCATCGTGAGCTACAAAATGAATTTCCTGCGAAAGCTCTTCGAGTATCCTCGACGGCAGAGAGTTGCTTTGAGGGTGATGAAATTCAATTGTAGTAATTCCATTATGTGTTTCTGATTTTACATAGCCCTGATCATGTAGCATCGGATCAATTTTTTATAATTCTCGCAAAGGCGCAAAGACGCAAAGTAAAAAGTCATAAGCCGTTAACTAAACGTTTCATTCCATTTTTTATAAGCGGTTCATCAAAATTAATAATAAGTCCAAGTTTTAAATTGGTTAGTTTAAGATAAGTAAGTACCTGCCAAAAATGAACGGGAGCTAATTTGTCAATAGCTTTCAATTCTAAGATTACCTTATTCCCGATGATCATATCAGATCTAAAACCCAATTCCAGTTTAATATTTTTCCACACTACCGGGATAGGAACCTGTCTCTTAACTTCCAGGCCATGTTCATGAGTCAATTCGTACTCCATTATATTCTCATAAACCGATTCAAACAAACGGGGTCCAAGCCTGGTGTGGATTTTGAATGCGGAATCGACAACGATTTTTGCAATTTCATTTACAGACACAACAACGGTTAGTTTAAAAGTAGTCTTTCAACCTTTGCGCCTTTGCGTGTTTGCGCGAGTATTTATTGTTTTTTACGCACCATCGTTAAGATAGTCGCCACCGCCACGGGTTCGTTCAGTTCATCAGTTACTTCTACGAGCCATTTCACAATTCCTTTAGGGATATCGTTCTCATCTTTCTGTTCCTGCTCTATTTTTTCCTTACAGGTTAGTCTAACGCCAATGGTTGTGCCAGCATAAACTGGCTTTAAAAACCGGCATTCTTCCAATCCATAATTTAATAGAACAGGTCCCTTTTTGGCATCTACAAATAGTCCTGCTGCTGCGCTCAATATGAAGTAACCATGAGCTACCGGCTTGTCGAACATTGTACCCTCTAACGAAGTATGATCCGTGTGCGCATAAAAATGGTCCCAACTTACATTGGCAAAGTTTACAATGTCAGCTTCAGTGACTGTTCGTTTATGCGTGACCAGGGAATCGCCAATCTGAAGTTCTTCGAAATGTTTCCTGAAAGGATGCCTTTCATCTTCAGTTGTCTTCGCGTTAACCTGGTACACATTGGTGACAGCCGTGATGCTACTGGGTGAGCCTTGAATCGCAACACGCTGCATGTAATGTTTCACACCACGGATTCCTCCCATTTCTTCACCACCGCCAGCCCTGCCTGGTCCACCATGCACCAGCAACGGCAACGGTGAACCATGACCTGTACTTTCTTTGGAGGATTGTTCATTCAGTATTAGTATTCGTCCATGGTGGGTAGCTGCGCTCACTACAAAATCTTTTGCTATATGATGGTCGGCCGTTACTATTGTACAAACCAGCGAACCCTTGCCTTTCTTTGCAAGTGTAACGGACTCTTCAAATGTTTTGTAAGGCATAATTGTGCTTACCGGTCCAAACGCTTCCACTGTATGCGCTTCTTCGCTATGGAAAGGCGTTTGATTCATTAACAGCAATGGACTCATGAATGCGCCCTTTTCAGGATCGGCATCGACTAATTGAACGCTGTCGAGTGAGCCATATACGATTTGGGAGGAGGCCAGTAACTTCCGCACTTCGGCTTTTACTTCTTTACGCTGGTCCTTTCCCGCGAGTGCGCCCATTTTTACTTTTTTATTTTCAGGATTTCCAATTACGGTTTGCGATAGCGACTTCCCAATCGCAATCCACATATCCTCCATTTTCTTCTCCGGCACGAATATTCTGCGGATCGCTGTACACTTTTGACCTGCTTTTGAGGTCATTTCCCTTCTCACTTCTGTCACGAATATATCCCACTCCGGCATCCCAGGACTTACATCGTCACCCAGTACGATACAATTGAGAGAGTCGGCCTCCAGATTAAATGGAACGTTTTCTACCAAGATTCGCGGTTGAGATTTCAACATCAATCCCGTAGATGCAGAGCCGGTAAAAGTGATCGCATCCTGGGAATCCACATGCTCGAGGAGATCACCCGTGCTTCCGCACAGCAGTTGCAGGGCGCCTTTAGGCAGTATGCCCGAGGCAATAATTTCTTTTGCTACCGTTTGAGTGAGAAAGGAAGTTACAGAAGCCGGCTTCACAATGGCAGGCATACCCGCTAATAAATTCACTGCAATTTTCTCAAGCATTCCCCATACAGGAAAATTAAATGCATTGATATGAATTGCCACTCCTTCCTTCGGCACCAGGATATGTTGCCCAATAAAATTTCCGCCCTTGCTGAGAATAACGGATTCTCCATCGACGCAAAACGGCTCATCGGGGAATCTTCTTCGCAATGAGGCGTAGGAAAAAAGATTTCCAATGCCGCCTTCGATATCAATCCAGCTATCAGACCTGGTAGCTCCGGTCTTATAGCTGACCTCGTAAAATTTTTCAAGATGATTCCGCAGATGCATCGCTAAGGCTCTTAACATTCTTCCCCGTTCCTGGAAACTCATTTTTCTCAAAGCCGGGTTGCCCACATTTCTGCCGTGTTCCAATATCGAGGAAAAGTCAAGTCCTTTTGTACTTACGTGTGTGATCACTTCTCCATTCACCGCATTGTATAACGCACTCCCTTCACCATCACCGGCGATCCATTTATCCAACACATAGTTTTCAAGTTTGTTCATCTTGGCTCACTTTTAAGAATTTAAAGTTTAAGGTTAAAGGTTAAAGTTATAGTGAGGTCATTTCCAAAGTTTGAGTTTTGATATAGGTTAAGCTACCTCTACAACAACCTTAAACCTTAAACTTCAAACCATAAACCTTTTTAACCCGACAAAACCCTTAGTTGATGATAATCGCTGCCCCTAAAGTAGCATATCCGCGGTGAACATCATCGTGACTGAAGCCTGTGTAGCCGGCCTGGATATTGATCCGGTTACTCTTTTTGGGAAGGTTGCATCCCCCGGTGAAGCCATAGGCTAACTGGACATGGCTTTTGGACTGATCATTCAGCAAAAAATATATTGCACCGGCTCGGGGGGACACATAGAACTGCGATAAAAAATAAACCTTGATTTCTGCCAGTAAAGGAATTGTATAGGCTTTATTTTTGCCGTCTACGGAATAAGATTTATCGCCAAAAAAATATGTAAATCCTGTCTCGGCACGGCAGCTGATGTTTTTGTAGATATTCTTTTCTATTCCGCCCAGTATTCCGATACCTGCATCATTGTTAGCAATCGCCTTTGTTGCAAATGCTATCGACGGTCCGATATCAAATATCCACTTGGAAGTCGGTTGAATTTGGCAATAAGTATGAACCGACACAGAGGCCGCAACCAGCAACAAAAACAATGACGCGGTAAGCTTATTCATTTTCTGTAGGATGCACGACAAAATTACTCAAAACAACTACTGCTTTTGTTTATTTTAGAATACTTTCGCGCATTATTTTATTCTCCATTTCTATACTTTTCTTGAAACCGCATTTATGAAACATTTCCTGCTTCTGATTTTCGTTGTTGGGTTATGCGCTTGTAATGACGAACCGGAAAAAAGCGTACGGAAAGATGGCTTTACTCCCGTTTTAAATAATAAGGAAGACTCATTATATCATGATGTGATGGAGGGCCACGATATTGGCATGGCAAAAATAGGAACCTTAAGAAAGCAACTTAATAGGGTTACTTACGAGTTGGACAGCGTGAATAAGCTAACAGGAAAAAATATCGACCAGCACCGTAAGCAAGCTTTAATTGATTTGCAGGAAGATTTAAGCTACGCAGATCACGCGATGTTTACATGGATGCAGGAGTTCGATATTGATTCCGCCAAATCAGACAGAAGCAGAAGACTGGAGTATCTTGAATCGGAGAAAAATAAAGTACAGAGGGTAAAGGAAAATATCCTCAATAGTCTACAGCGGGCAGATTCTTTATTTGGAAAATAAGGGAATGAGTTGTGAGTTGTGAGTTCTGAGTTTTGAGTTCTGCCGTTCAGCGTTCTGCGTTTCCACGCTACCTAACCAACCCAAATTGTCTTAGGTGATGTCTTGCATGTTTGTAAAGCAGGTGCACATTTCCTCCAAAATCCAGTTCACCAAAGAATGCATTATGCGTGGTGAGTGAAGGGTTGTTTTCAAATACATCGAAGAAATAGTTAATCTCCTGCTGTAATTTGTCGATAGAAGCCTGCATTGTGGCCTTTCTGGGAGCAGGAGGGGTTTCGCTAATGAACGGATTTTTTATGTTTTCCGCGAAGGGTTTATCACTAAACATGAATTCTCGCGCTTTTTGTAATCGTTCTCCCTCATTCACCATCGGCAATTTCAATTTTCCACTTGCGGTTTTTACTACATCTACAAAATGTTCCACCATTTGTTGTCCATTCATTACACCCCATGATCCGAGTGCATCCGGCGCCAGGTGTTTCAGCAAAAAAATAAAATCGCTCTTAAGAAAATTGATCTTGTTCTGATTCATTGGCAAAGCTTGATTTCTGAAGATAATAAAAAAGCTCCCTAAAAAATACGGGAGCTTTCTAAAATACTCTATCGAGGTCTACGCTACTTTTTTCAGATCTATTTCTTTGCAGAGCGTTTCAAAAATATGGTCAATAGAGCCTTCGCCCTGTATTCGAATCACTTTGCCGAATTTTTCATAGTATTTCGCTACAGATGCCGTTTTATTTTCGTACTCTGTAATTCGCGCCTGTATAATGCTTTCGTTGACATCGTCGGTTCTGCCTGATGTTTTTCCCCGATTCAATAATCTTTCGATAAGTTCCTTTTCACTTACAGTCAATGCGAGCACTATCGAAATTTCAGTATTCTTCTCTTTGAGTAGTTTGTCAAGTGCTTCTGCCTGGGCCACTGTTCGGGGAAATCCATCAAACAAAAATCCCTTTGCCTGCGGATTTGCATCTAGTGCTGACCCGATCATTCCAATCACAACTTCGTCTGGCACAAGTTGTCCCTGATCCATATACCGTTTGGCTTCGAGGCCAAGTTGAGTCTGATCTGCTCTCTCTTTGCGCAAAAGATCACCAGTAGATAAATGAATCAATCCATATTTCTCGATCAGTTTTTCCGACTGGGTGCCTTTCCCGCTACCGGGCGGTCCAAATAGAATCAGGTTGAACATTTGGTTACAAATCTTGATGAGCGGGCAAATATAAAGGATGGATATTAAAATTCCTTTAACAATTTTAGCTGAACCTTGAAACTTGTTTATCGGAGGACAGATATTAGCTCCATTCGAAATGTTAAGCCGTAAATAGTGTCGCGGTGCAGACATCCAAACCCCTTATAACACCGTAAATTTGCGAAATCAATGCTTGAAGTATGAAAAAGTTTTTGCAAAGCCTGGTTCTTGTACTTGCTGTAAGTTCACTACAGCAATGCAGCTATTCTCAATCGGCAAACCCAAAAAAAATTACTATGGATAATTCTAAAAAAGATAACAAGGTTTACTCCCGCACAGATTCCTCTAAAGTTTCACTACCTGAAGAAGAATGGAAAAAAATTCTTCCACAGGAAGTCTATTACATCTCCCGTCAAAGGGGCACTGAGCGTCCGTGGACGAGCAAGTTTGAGCACTCGAAGGAAATCGGCACCTACTATTGTGCCGCCTGCGGAAATGCATTATTCAAAAGTGATACGAAATTCGAAAGCGGATGTGGCTGGCCCAGTTTCTATGAACCGATTTCAAAAGGAAGCATAATCTACGCTCCTGATAACGCACACGGCATGGTTAGAACCGAAGTAATGTGCGGACGCTGCAAAGGGCACTTAGGTCATGTATTTGAAGATGGTCCCCCACCAACCGGCCTGCGGTACTGCATCAACGGTGTAGTGCTGGATTTCGAAAAGGCGAAAGAGGCGGAGAAGAAATATAATGAGAAGCAATGATTCTACGCAAATGTGATGATAGCCTGGTAGCCGATTATTGATAGGTCGCCTTCAGTTAGAGTATAAATGAATTAAACCGAGGCATTGTCTGGTTTGTTTTTGACCGCATTTTAATTTGGGCTAATGGGCTAATCATCACATTGGCTCATCAGCCTATATTTGCTGTGTGAAAAAAAAGAAGAATTCCGTTTTACAAAAAGTCTTTATTGAGGATTATGCTGCTGAGGGTAAATCATTAGCACGAGTAGATGGGAAAGTGATTTTCGTCGAGGATGCTGTACCCGGAGATATTGTGGATATAAGATTGCGAAAAAACAAAAAGGATTGGGCAGAGGGGAATGCGTTTAATTTTCATGAATACTCACAAGACAGGGTTGTTCCATTTTGTGAACATTTTGGAGTCTGCGGAGGATGCCAGTGGCAAATGTTACCATACGAGAAGCAATTGCAATACAAACAAAAGCAGGTAAAGGATAATCTGGAGCGAATTGGGAAAATCAATCTACCTGAATTGTTGCCGATTGTCGGCGCAAACAATATGCGGTATTATCGCAATAAGATTGAATATACTTTCAGTAACAAGAGGTTTCTCCTGCAGCACGAATTGAACGATTCGCTTATTTCTCCGCAACAGGATGTAGCCGGGTTTCATGCACAGGAAATTTTTGATAAAGTCGTTGATATCAGGCAATGTCACTTACAACTGGAACCTACTAATCAAATACGTTTAGCGGTCAAGCAGTTTGCTATGGATCATGGGCTTTCTTTTTATGATATCAGAAATCACCATGGATTCTTGCGTACTATGCAGGTACGGATTTGCAGAACAGGAGAAATCATGGTGAACATTGTTTTAGGGCATGAAGACGTAAGCAATAGAACAAGGTTACTCGATCATATTTTAGCCTCGTTCCCTTCGCTTACCACGCTACTTTATACGATCAATACAAAGATGAATGATAGTTTATATGATCTGGTTCCAGAGGTGTATTATGGCAATGGATATATAACCGAAACATTGGAGGAGTTTCGGTTTAGGATCGGGCCGAAATCTTTTTTCCAAACCAACACCGAACAGGCAGAAAAATTGTACCAGGTTACAAGACAATTTGCGGAGCTCACCGGCAATGAAAGTGTGTACGACCTGTACTGTGGCACCGGAAGCATCGGCATTTTCCTGAGTAAGCTCGCAAAAAAAATCGTCGGCATTGAGACAGTTAAGGAAGCGATCAATGATGCACATGAGAATGCAATCTTGAATGACATTAAACATGCATATTTTTTTCAAGGGGATGTGATAGATGTTTATAACGATGCGTTTGTCTCAATGCATGGCAAACCCGATGTGGTGATTACAGATCCGCCAAGAGCCGGCATGCATGAGCGGCTCGTGCATAAAATTGTAGATATGGGTGCTCCCGTAGTTGTGTATGTTAGTTGCAATCCCGCGACACAGGCAAGAGACCTAAATTTATTAAGCACAGCTTATGAAGTAAAGGCTATTCAACCCGTTGATATGTTTCCGCACACACATCACATTGAGAATGTGGTTCAGTTGAAACTGAAAAAATAGTTAAGGCGTTAGGTTATCGGATAAACATTCCGATCTTCGCAAACCTCAAATAGTTAAGCATGGCTCAAATACGCATGGGTGGATTTCAACCAATTCCTCCGGTCATTAAAAACTTGATCATTATTAATGCCCTTATGTGGGTGGCTGAATTGACCTTTAAAGAGCCTTTCATTTACAGACTGTCTTTGCATTATCACGAATCACCGGAATTCGGATTGTGGCAAATTGTAACCCATATGTTTCTACATGCTCCAGGCTCTTTTTTCCATCTTCTTTTTAACATGTTTGCACTTTATATGTTTGGCTCTACTTTAGAAAATCTGTGGGGCTCAAAGAGGTTCCTTATATTTTATATGGCTTGTGGAATAGGAGCTGGTATTATTCAGTTAGCCGCAAATTATGTGGAGATGAGCATTATTACACAGCAATTTGCTTCCGGAAAATTGGCACAACAGGAAGCCACGGAGCGGGCTTCAGCCATTTATCATGGTATTGCATTAGGCGCTTCCGGAGCGGTCATGGGAGTATTTGCGGGTTTTGCATATTTGTTTCCGAACACTCCGTTAATCGTTTTTCCTATTCCAATTCCTATAAAAGCCAAGTATTTAATTATAGGCTTAATCGTGCTGGATCTGTTTGGCGGTATCAATCCGAGATATGGCGGAGGTATCGCCCACTTTGCACACATCGGTGGAGCTTTGTTTGGTTTCATACTGGTTAAAACTATGAATAGAAATAACCGAAGGAATTTTTATTAATGGAGCAACATAACCGAAGATTATCTGTTAATTTACTAGTCCATTTTTACTGGATTGTGCCGATTCTGTAAATGGTTTTGTAAATTCATAAAAAGTTTTCCGTGCTAAGAGAGGATCGCTATAGAAAAAGAATGATGCTGGGTCAGGATGGCAATTCCCTAGTGATTTTGCTGGTAATTTTAGCTGTTGTATTCTGCATTTTCAAATTCATACATGTGGCGTTGTGGATGTCGGGGATGACCGAGGCCGAACTTGCTGTGGCTTATCGCGAGAATATCTTCAACTGGCTTAATCTTCCCGCTAATCTGAATACCCTGGTCACGCGACCCTGGACCATAATTACCTACATGTTCATGCATGATGGTGTATGGCATTTCCTCGGAAACGTTCTTTGGCTTTGGGCATTCGGATATATACTGCAGGATCTGACCGGAAACCGCAAGCTCATTCCCATATTCCTGTACGGCGGAATGGCGGGTGCACTCGTGTTTCTTCTTACATATAATATTATTCCTCGTCTGCCAGTAGTTGGAACCACGCTGGAAGGAGCTTCAGCCGGGGTGATGGCTGTAGCTATTGCAACTACAGTGCTTGCACCTTCGTATCGCATATTTCCTATGTTAAATGGAGGGATACCTCTCTGGGTGCTCACGATCATTTTTGTAATCATTGATTTCGCAAGTATTCCCGTTAGCAATACGGGCGGTCACATCGCCCATCTGGCTGGAGCCGCCATAGGTTTCGTCTTCATTAAACAGTTGCAAAGGGGAAGCGATTGGAGCGACTGGATGAATAAATTTTTTGACTGGGTCGCTAATCTTTTCAATCCCGCTAAGAAAGAATGGAAAAAAACTGCCCGCCAGAGCTACTACTATAAAACCGAAGGAACTCAACCTTTTAAAAAAATTCCTAATATTACTCAAAAACGTGTTGATGACATCCTTGACAAAATCAATCAACGCGGTTACCGTTCTCTGACTGATGAAGAAAAGGAAATACTGAAGCGCGCCAGCGAAGCTGACAATTAATCTATATAATGGCCGGAGCCTTACAAAGATTTACAAAGCGTTTTTTCATAGCCTGTAATATCTTATTGGTTATCGTATATCTGCTCACATGTTTCATCCCATATGTGAACGCGGGAAAGTACTGGCCTATAGCCATACTTGGCCTCGGCTTCCCATTAATGCTCGTTTTATTGTTCACTTTTATTTTAATTTGGGCTATTGTGAGGTCCCGATGGGCCTTTCTACCGCTGGTTGCCCTCATCATTAGCTGGCAACAGATCTCTGTCTTTTTCGCTTTTGGCAAACCGGCTGGCGCAAACAATAGCCGGCCTGAGAACAGCCTCCGTATTTTGAATTGGAATGTTTCAAGTTGGGATGAGGCCAATAAGCATAAGAACGGTGGACAAAGCCATCGCAAAGACATGCTGGCCTTGATAAAGGCACAAAATCCCGACATTTTATGTTTACAGGAATTCTTTGAATTTGAATCATCCAACTACTACGAGCCAAATATCCCTGCCGTAAAAGCCATTGGATATCCATATTATTATTTTGTACCTCATTACTTCCGGTATAATAAAGCTTATCGTATGGGAGTAGCCATATTTTCTAAACACCCGATCGTTGATACGGCTGTTATTCCTTACAAACTTAATTCAGCAGCTGACAACCTGGTGTATGCCGACATAAATGTAAACGGAAAGCTTATTCGATTAATGACAATTCATCTGCAGTCGGTAAGGTTCAACCCGATAGATTACGAAGGGATCAACCGGATAAAAAATACTGAGGACGAAGGTCTGGAAGCTTCAAGAACCATCCTATCAAAGATCATCAAAGCTTACCGGTGGAGAAGCAGCCAGGCAGAACAGGTCAGGGAGGAAATTGACAGGAGCCCTAACCCCGTCATCCTCTGTGGTGATTTCAACGATGTGCCGAACTCCTATACGTATTTTACGATCAGAGGTGATCTGAACGATGCCTTCCTCGCCAAGGGTGCAGGTATCGGAAAAACATTACGCATATTGGGCCCGACTCTTCGTATCGATTATATTCTTGCAGACAAGTCCCTCGAGTTAAGTCAGTTTAATAAGTTCAATGTTCCCTATTCGGATCATTATCCGATTATGGCTGACATACTATTGAAATAGCCTTCTTCTTACATATTATTTATTCTTACAACTTACTGATCGGATACATTTATTTTTGCATCATTTTTACGGATAGTTAATTACTGTATATGTCGGCATTGAAGGTTTACAATTCTTATACAAGACACAAAGATGTTTTTGAACCCATCACACCCGGGCATGTAGGCATCTACGTGTGTGGCCCTACCGTAAGCGGAGAGAGTCATTTAGGACATGCCCGTCCCTATATAACCTTTGATGTTATCTACCGATACCTGATGCATTTAGGATATAAAGTTCGTTATGTCAGAAACATTACCGACGCCGGTCATTTTGAAGAAGAGGGAAGGGAAGCGGAAGATAAGATCGCGAAAAAAGCAGTGATCGAAAAACTGGAACCTATGGAATTAGTTCAGAAATACACAAACCTATATCACTGGGCGATGCATCAGCTGAACAACCTCGACCCAAGCATCGAACCGACCGCTACTGGTCATATCATTGAGCAGATTTCAATGATTCAAAAAATCATGGCTGAAGGGTACGCGTACGAAGTGAATGGCAGCGTTTATTTCGATGTGAAAAAATACGCTGCAAATTATACATACGGCAAACTGAGCGGACGAATACTTGATGATCTACGGGAAACGACCCGCGATCTTGAAGGACAGGATGAAAAAAGAAACACCCAGGATTTCGCCTTATGGAAATCTGCTCCGCCCGAACATCTTATGCGATGGCAAAGCCCGTGGGGAGAAGGCTTTCCCGGGTGGCATATTGAATGTTCTGCTATGGCTGCAAAATATCTTGGAACGCAATTCGATATTCATGGCGGAGGAATGGACCTGCAATTTCCGCATCATGAGAGCGAGATTGCACAGAGTACAATTTGTTATAAACATGTTCCCGCGCGCTATTGGCTCCATAATAATATGATCACGGTAAATGGCAGGAAAATGGGCAAAAGTTATAACAACCAAATCAGGCTCACGGAGATGTTTAGTGGGGATCATCCATTATTACAAAAGGGGTACAGCCCGATGACCATCCGTTTTTTTATTCTTCAAACACATTACAGAAGCACACTTGATTTCGGAAATGAGGCTTTGCAAGCCGCCGAAAAAGGATTGAAGCGCCTGTGGGAAGCTTACGAAGCGCTGAAAAAAATCCCGGACGCAGGCAATGAAGAAGCTGGCGATGAGGCGTTGGATGCAAGAGTGCGAAGACAGATTTTAGAAATGGATGAGTTCATGAACGATGATTTTCATACCGCAAAAGTTCTTGCCAATATGTTCGACCTTACTCCGGTAGTGAATTCAATTAAGGACAAGCATCTCCCTGTGAGCTCTATAAGTACGGGAACATTAGAACTCTTGCAATCCTATTTCAAACTTTATCTGGAAAATATTCTAGGATTGAAGGACGAAACTTTTTCCGATGACGATAAACTGACTGGTACGCTCGAACTGCTTATCCAAATACGCAAAGAAGCAAAAAGCAGGAAGGATTATGCCACATCTGATAAAATAAGAAATCAACTCAATGAATTGGGCATCTTGCTTAAGGATGATAAAGATGGAAATATGTCCTATACTTTTGCGTAGCTTCCAGAATCCAAAATCCAGAATTCAGAACCCAAACTCAGAACTTAGAACCGAGAACTTAGAACTCAGAACCTACTCTTTAACTCTTTTCCCTCGCTCTTTATCTCTTAGCCCATGGATTACACGACTCATCTCGCCAAGGACAAACGTCTCAAGAAACTGATTAGTCAGCAGGAAATTTTTGCGCTCAAACAAAAAAAGAATATCTGTATTTATCTGTGCGCTTCTATTATGAGCCAACAGCTGTCTTCGAAAGTTGCCACTGTAATTTATAACCGGTTTTTGAACTTATACGGCGGGAAGGAACCATCTCCACAGCAAATACTTGAGACGCCTTTATCAACGCTAAGATCTATCGGTCTTTCGAATGCCAAAGCAAGCTATGTTCAAAACGTCGCAAGGTTTGCGATCGAAAAAGGTATAGATATAAGGAAGTTGAACGGCATGAGTAATGAAGAGTTAATTGAGTATCTCACTGAGATAAAGGGAGTTGGAAAATGGACCACCGAAATGTTGTTGATGTTTGCTTTGGGAAGAGAAGATGTATTTGCTGTCGATGATCTCGGAATTCAAAACGCCATGATCGGGTTGTATAAATTAAATAGAGAAGATAGAAAGCAGCTCAAGCTTGACATGCTCCGCATTTCTCAGAAGTGGAGCCCTTATCGCACCTACGCCTGCTTACATTTATGGCGTTGGAAGGATAACATACCTGTTAAATCAAAGTAATAGCTGAGTTTGCTCCTCTTAAGGCGGGTATTAGTATTCCCTTTTATTCCTCATTTTTTAAATTTTAAGATTTCGTTTTGCAGCGATGAGAATGGCATGGTTTTTTTCATGACTTCTTTATAATCATATCATCTTACCTTAAAAATCACATGTATATGAAAAAGAATCTGTCACTTGCCGGTTTCAGCCTGGCGGCTTTGGGTCTCTTTATGGGCTCATGCGTATCGAAAAAAAAGTATATGGAAGCGCAAACGAGTGCCGCCGAACGTTATACCGCTGATAGCACACAATGGGCCACACGCTCAACCACAATGCAACAAAATATTTCTTCTCTTGAACAAAAAAACACAGACTATCAAAAACAAATGGATAGTTTCAGGACTACGTCACAAAACTACCAAAAGCGTTGGGAAACCTTCCAATCAACTTATACCACACAAAACACTTCAACGGATCAACTGCATCAACAGATTCATACCGCAATTGATGAGTATGTAGAAGCGAGCAACGTTGAATCAAAGAATGGAAAGATTTATGTAAACCTTCCCGAAAAAATGTTGTTCACTTCCGGCAGCTCAACATTAAGTTCAAAAGGAAAACAGGCGTTAGATAAACTTGCCGAGGTTTTAGCTTCAAATAATAATGTGGAGGTAGATATCATCACCACCGCTGCTTATTATTCCGATGGAACAACAGCTACTGCAACTACTTCTGGAAATAATAATAACGCGGCAGTGAGTGAGAACCAGAACCGAACTGGTGATGACGATGCTGCCAAAAAAGCTGAGGTTACGGATAAAACAACAGATAAGACGTCCTCACCAACTACACCAGACGTTGGTGAAAAGCCAAATCCAGGAAGCGGTGCGGTAACAAAAACTAAACAGGACCCAGCAACGAAACAGGACCCAGCTAAGAAGAGCACAGCAGCAAAAAAAGCCAGTACAGCCAAACAAACTCCAGCCACTGCTAAAAAAGCCACAAGCCAGGGTGATAGATCAGTAAGCTTTAAATCAACACCGAAAAAAAGTACAAAAGCAAAAACAAGTACAGCTCCAAGCTGGAACCTGAATGTAGCAAGATCCACAGCAATCGTTCGTCAGTTGACACAAAATGGAATGCCGCAAGCACGAATCGTTCTAACAGGACAAAACAGCAAAGGCGTTACTACTAATGAATGGGCTTCAACTAATAAAGGATACCAGATAGTAGTTTCTCCAAAAATGGACTCTTACTATCAAATGATGCAGGAAGGTCAGACAGGACAAGCAGCTACAAGTATGAAATAGGGAAGAGAAGGAATAGCGAATGAAGGTGGAAAACGTTGAGGATGATCATTCTCAACGTTTTCTTATAAATAAACACCAGTAACTGTTTTCTTATAAATAAACACCAGTAACTGTTTTTTTAAACTATATACAATGAAAAATAAATTTTTAACGCCTATTCTTTTCTTTTTGTTCGGAGCAATCTCTCTCACATCATGCGTAGGCAAGGGCAAATATCTTGCCGCGAGGGCAAATGCAGACCAGCTAAGAGCCGACAGTGTAAAGTTGGCTTCACAGTTAGCAACACAAGCTGAAAACATTAGTAGTCTTCAATCAACAAATGCTTCCCTTCAACAGCAGATCAGCACATTGCAGGCTCAAATGGATAGTGCTAATAAGACAAACGCGGGTGCATTGGCTCAATCACAACGTCGACTCGAAACTCTCCAATCTCTTATTGACCAGCAGCGCAAAACTACCAGCGAGTTAAGGCAGAAAATGAATGATGCGCTTAAAGGTTTTACTTCAAATGAATTAACCGTGTCGGTAAAAAATGGAAAAGTCTATGTGAGTCTTCAGGAAAATCTTTTGTTCCCTTCAGGTAGCGCAGTTGTTAATCCCAAAGGAAAACAGGCATTGGGAAGATTGGCAGGCGTACTAACCATCAATCCGGATATCAACGTAAATATTGAGGGCCACACCGATTCAATTCCAATCAGAACCAGGTATGAAGACAATTGGGCCTTGAGTGTGGCCAGAGCCACTTCGATCGTCCGCATATTAACGAAAGACTATGGAATTGATCCCATAAGAATTATTGCATCAGGTCACAGCCTGTATGATCCGGTAGATAGTAATGCAACGAATGAGGGAAGGGCAAAAAATAGAAGAACCGAAATTATACTCTCGCCAAAGCTTGATGAATTGTACAGGATCATTGAACAAGGTGCCGGACAATAACGTCGTAATAATTGACGATCAGTAGCAATATATAAAACATTAAAAAGCGCCAGTACAACCTGGCGCTTTTTAATGTTTTATTTCCTTTCCTTTACGACTATCGTATCAGTCCACCTGTCGTGCCATGGGTGTCCGCCAAAAGCACTGAATGCTTCGAAAGGCACGATGCGGCACAGGCTACGCATGAAAGCATTCTTCCATGTGAGATTACCGCCATCTATCTTCAATGCACGGCTTCCGGTTATTAGTTTGCCAAGTGTTTTGCCCTTTGCTGAACCTTCCAGAATAGTAAACACCCCAAGGTAACTTATAAAGCCCAACAGATACTGGAGCGATATTGCGCCAATATCTTCACGAATGAGAAAGCTTGTTTGGATATCGTCGCCGGTACTTTCGTAAATAACTGCCAGTGCGACACCAATTAAAAGCATAATTCCATAGTAAAAAAGTGTGTCAATTAAGAGATTAGCGAAACGAACTCCTACCGAAGCTGGTTTCAATAGAATATCCTGTTCAATATCTGCCAGGATGTTTGTACTGATTTGGTGGTCCATATTTAGAGTTTAGGTTTTACAATAAACGAAAAAAAATCAGCGACTGCAAACTTCATCTGTTCTGTTATTTTACCAGCTTCAATTCCTGTATAATGTTTGTTGCACCTCCTACTTTATCGATGCACCACAGCACATAGCGAACGTCCACGCAAATAGTGCGGTTCAAATCTTTGTCGAAAGAGATCTTATGACTGAGTGCTTCATAATTGCCGTCGAAAGCAAGCCCGATAAGATTGCCGTTACCATCTATAACGGGCGATCCGGAATTGCCGCCTGTAATGTCATTTGTTGTTATGAATCCAACGACAAGATCATTTCGCTGCTTATCAATATACTGACCGAAATCTTTTTTGCGGGCCAATTCAATCACTTTGGCCGGAAGATCAAATTCATAATCACCCGGTTTATACTTTTCGAGCACACCTTTCATTGTAGTAACATTGTCGTATCTCACAGCATCGCGAGGTTGGTAGTTTTTCACGTTACCGTAACTCACTCTCAAGGTGAATGTAGCATCGGGATACATCTTCCTGGCCTTTACCGGCTCCATTTGCATGATGCCTTTCAGATATAGTCGTCCCAGGTCATTATTCTTTACAGTGAATTGCTGAAAGAAAGGAAGATATTTTCCTTGCCAGTTTTTCAGAAAAGCACTTGCTGTCGCATATGCCGGATCGTTTTGTAAAACGTTACCGTCCGGATTTGCAACGAATGCGTTCCACTTCGTATCATTCAACAGCATCGTCGTCAGAAATACATGTGTAGCATATTTTTTAAAAGTTGCTTCATCCTTCAGATCGCCAAAGCCTCCCTTTATACTTTCAAAAAATCCAATCGGATGTTGAGTTTTATCTACGTCACTATAAAACATCCACAATGCGGTTCCGAGAATATTCTGATCGGAAACTTTATTTTCTGTCTTTAAAAATTCTGCTCTGGATTCACCGGCTGCCTCAATCGCTTTTTTTATATCGGCAGAGCTTCCTTTTTTTACGATCGCGTTTTCGACCTGCTGCAAAGACGCCGCAAAAGCCATTAAAGGGGAACCCATAATTCCCTCATTGATATAAACTTGTTGTTTCGAGTAAGGTCTCCATGCGTCATATGCTTTGGCCCAGTCGGACAAAAGATTTTCAAATTCAGATTTTCCCTGTGCCCATTTGACGAACACAGTTTCGTTCGCCTTTTTCTGATCATAAATATTGTACTTGATCAACTGTTTCGCTTCGCCGTCAAAAAATTTCCAATAGTTGGCAATAGAAGCATAGTCTCCTGCCAGCTGTAATTTCACCGCCGGATCATTTTTCATTTGTTCGAACATGTACTTCAGTCGCATCTCGCGCAACTTTACCAGAGAGGGGTTATAAATATCAATTTTTTGTTTTACGCCGTAGGACGTTTCATACCTGTTTGTGCTTCCGGGATAACCGTATATCATTGCATAATCTCCATCTTTAACACCTTTAAGCGACACCGGTAAAAAGTACTTAGGTTTTAGTGGAATATTATCAGCTGAATAACTGGCCGGCTTCGCATCTTTACTCATGTATACGCGGAATACGGAAAAATCACCAGTATGACGGGGCCATTCCCAGTTGTCCGTATCTCCACCGAATTTTCCAACACTTTCAGGTGGCGCTCCGACCAACCGAACGTCAGTATATCGCTGGTAAACAAAAACCAGGTATTGATTTCCCTTAAAAAGAGAGCTCACACGCGCAATAATATTGTTTGACGCATCGGAGAATCGTTTGTTAACCGAAGCAACAGCGGAATTCAAAGCAGCATTTCGCTCGATACCCGATAAGCCTTTCACCGAATCCTCGATTTCTTTTGTAACATCTTCGATTTTGGTAAGGAACTCTGCATACAATCCCTGGGCAGGGATTTCCTCTGTTTTATTTTTTGCCCAGAAGCCATCCTTTAAATAGTTTCTTTCAACCGAGCTTGAGGAAGCAACAACATCGTATCCGCAGTGGTGATTTGTGAAAATTAGTCCCTGATTACTGACAATCTCACCGGTACAGAATCCTCCGAAAATAATAATAGCATCCTTAATGGATGCCTTATTCATATGATATAATTGGTCCTTGGTCAGTTTAAGCCCCTTCTTGACCATTTCGTTGTAGACCTGATCGCCCAGTAAGAGGGGAAGCCACATGCCTTCATCTGCATGGGATCGCAGCAAGGCAATAGATAGCAATAGAGATATAAGAATCTTCTTCATGTGTAGTGTTTTAGCGCTGGCAAACCTACTCGGAAATTTTGAATTATGCTGTTTTCAAAGTTGAAAAAACATTGATGGAATGCAAGAAAGTCGTTAAAATTATCTACATCGTAACTACTGAATATCCTTTCATTGAATGGAGACCTCGATTAAAAGGCTTCATGCAATTTGGCATCGATTATCGAGAATGAACTCGCTGTAAGTTTTGCACTGCATCGTGGATGGATTTCATAAGGCGACGGTATTAATTTTTTAGTTCGGATTCCTCGTTTAGCTTTGTAACAATTAACAATCACATATGATCGCGACCACGACCCACAATATAGAAGGAAAACAAATCACCCAGTATCTCGGGGTAGTTACTTCCCAGACTATTATCGGAGCGAACTTCTTCAAGGATATACTTGGAGGTCTGCGAGATATTTTCGGGGGCCGAAGCGGCACGTATGAAAAGGTACTTGATGAGGCTAAGGGATATGCAATGAGCGAATTGATCCAGAAAGCACAGGCCATGGGCGCAAATGCAGTCGTCGGTATAGACCTTGATTATGAAACGGTCGGTTCCAATGGAAGCATGTTAATGGTCAGTGCCAGCGGAACTGCGGTAAAAATTTTGTAACGCGAATTAGCGCGAACGAGGGCACGAATTAATACTCGTGCACCAATTACACGAACGAGGGGGACTAATTAACGCGAGCCATGCTTCAGGACATTAGATGACATCTTCTGAGCAGGTGTATTAGCGAGCAATCGCTTTTACAAATTCACTATTCACCCTTGACCATTCATCACTGACAACTCACTCACCGCTATTCAATGTTTTCCATAACAGATCTTTAAGTTCGGTTAGACCTTGTTGCGTAATGGATGAAATATTAATATGAGGAATGTTGCCGGGCAGCTCTTTTACGATTTCTGCTTTTAATTCTTCATCGAGCATATCGCTTTTGCTGATGGCGATTATAAATTGTTTGTGTAATAGTTCTGGGTTGTATTGTTCTAATTCCTTTAAGAGAATTTCAAATTCCTTTCGGTGATCGTTACTGTCGGCAGGAACTAAGAATAACAGGACAGGGTTGCGCTCGATATGACGGAGGAAACGATGGCCCAAGCCCTTTCCCTCAGAAGCGCCTTCAATGATTCCTGGCAGGTCGGCTATACAAAAGCTTTTGCCATCACGATATTCAACCATTCCTAGCTGAGGTGTTAATGTAGTAAAAGCATAGTCGGCTATCTTCGGCCTTGCTGCCGTGATTACTGATAACAGTGTTGATTTGCCAGCGTTTGGAAAACCTACCAATCCCACATCGGCCAACACTTTTAGCTCGAGTATTTTCCACGCTTCTTCACCCGGCTCTCCTGGCTGTGCATGTTCGGGTGCCTGGTTTGTAGGTGTAGCAAAGCGGGCATTACCCAGTCCACCCCTGCCTCCCTTTATCCAAACCACTTCCTGGCCATCTTCCAATATTTCAACCTCTTTCTTGCCGGATTCCTCATCCTTTGCGATCGTGCCCAGCGGAACATCGATGATGATATCTTTACCACTTCTTCCTGTCGAATTATTTCCACTGCCACTTTCTCCATTTTCGGCCAATACATTCTTATAATAACGAAGATGCAATAAGGTCCATAAGTTTTTATTCCCGCGCAAAATGATATGTGCGCCACGTCCGCCATCGCCGCCATCAGGACCTGCCTGTGCGTTGAATTTAGTACGCATGAAGTGTTTGCTCCCAGCTCCACCATGACCACTCCTGCAAAAGATCCGTATATAATCTATGAAATTTGTTTTCTCCATTGTCTATAATTGCCGCAATTTGCAAATATAGTTCGTCGTTTACTCTAAAGAAGAAAAATGAAAAACATAAGCACCTTGTGTATTATTTGTTTGTTGATTGCCGTGAGTTTAACCCATTGCAAAAAGGACCCTTTTCCGATCCCCGCTTGTATCCAACAAAAAATTGATTCTATTAAGAATTCTGCCAAACGAACACCTCCAGCCGAAATACACGTTTGGAGTTATGCGGGTAGAACCGTGTATCTTCTAAATGCACCTTGTTGTAATGAATTCGTAAAATTAGTGGACGAGAATTGCCAGTATATCTGTTCGCCCTCTGGAGGTCCACTTCAGTATGGAGATAGTTTATGTACCAACTTTTACCAGGATGCCAGGTATGTTGGATCAATATTCCGTGACGACCGGTAAAGTTGTTTCTGCTTTCTTGTTTGTCCCTCGCGCACCACAAACCAGAAACCATCAACTACAAACTCCTCATCGCCAAGGTTCATAACCAGATTGCTGCTCCGGCCTGTTGGATTCAATCTCGGGAAGTGGTTCACAAACTTTCCAATGTTCGAACATTTCTTTTGGCAACGACTGGTACAATCTTGTGCCTTCTGTTTTCCATTGTATCATTTCATCGCTAACCTCTCTAATGATCTTTCCGGGATTACCAGCGACAAGGCTTCGACGTGGAATTTTTTCATTTGCTTTAATAAAAGTTAATGCGCCGATGATGCATTCATCACCAATCTCGGCGTTATCCATAATCACACTATTCATTCCCACCAAACTGTTTTTTCCGATAATTGCGCCGTGAATGATGGCACCATGACCAATATGCGCACCTTCTTTCAATATAACCGCGACGCCGGGAAACATGTGTATTGTACAATTTTCCTGTACATTGCATCCACTCTCAATCACGATTTTTCCCCAGTCGCCCCTCAAAGCTGCACCAGGACCCACATAAACATTTCTTCCTATGATCACGTTACCCGTAACAGTTGCCTGCGGATGAACAAATGAGCTCTCATGTACAACGGGAATAAATTCTTTGAAAGAATAGATCATTAGGTGCTAATTAAAAACTGTATTGAAAATTTCAATTGCTTCGTGTTCTTTGTTTCTTCCATTGTGTTCATTCGTGAACCTCTTAACTAGCCAATCTGAGGACTCACAACGAACCGACCGGAAGACGCAAAAGGACACAACGGAGAAGTGATCCCAATTATAAAGCCCATATTGTTTCCTTACGGAAAACAGTTCCCTTGAATAATGCCACCAGCTCACCGTTCTCTTTGTCAATGCTTACTTCATAGATGCCAATACTATTTGTCAGACTTTTTTCCTCTGCTGTCGCGACGATCGTATCTCCTGAGCGAAGGGATCGTATATGGGAAATGGATGTTTCGATTGACACGGCGTGTCGTCCATGACTATTGGATGCAAATGCCAGCGCACTATCAGCGAGAGCAAAACTTATCCCACCGTGGGCAATCTCAAACCCATTACACATCTCAGGTCTAATGGTCATTTTTAGTTTGCAGTATCCTTCTCTTTCCTCGAGCCTCTCAATCCCCATCCACTGAGAGAATAGATCCCTCTCCATCATTTTGTCAACAATCTTTCTTGTTTTCTCATCCATTGTATCTGGTGAATTCAGGGAAGTTTTTGAATGGCTTTCCGTTCAGACAAGTTTATTCTCCTTTGAAATCTGGAACTCGTTTTTCAATGAAAGACTGCACACCTTCTTTATAGTCGTAAGTCTGAGATGCTTTTTGTTGTAAGATATCTTCATCACGAAGTTGTTCTTCAAAGCTGTTGTCAACAGAAAGATTTAACGCTAGCTTTGTATATGCCAGAGCCTTAGTCGGCATTTTTGCTAGTTGCACAGCAATTTTAAAAGCTTCTTCGGAAAAATTGTCATCGGGAAATACCTTGTAGAGCATTCCTATGCGTTCGGCTTCCTGCGCCGGGATCTTATCTCCCAGCATCATTATTGCAGACGCCTTTTGCCAGCCAATCAACCGTGGAAGGGTATGTGTACCACCGCTGTCCGGTATCAACCCAATCTTCGAAAATGCCTGCATAAATGACGCAGAATGCGCCGCTACGACAATATCACAACAAAACGCAATATTTGCACCTGCACCTGCGGCTACTCCATTGACTGCACATACAACTGGTTTATCCAGTTTGCGTATTCGGCTAACTATAGGGTTATAATGTTCTGACAAAATTCTTTTCATACCGGGACCTTCAGGGTCCACTACCTCTGCCAAATCCTGCCCTGCGCTAAATCCCTTACCCGAGCCTGTTATATAAACGACGCGGATACTCTTATTGCTTTTACATTCATCAAGTTTTTCCTGGAACAGTAATGCCATGTCACGGTTAAAAGCGTTCAGCTTTTCAGGGCGGTTAAGCGTAATACAACCTACCTGATCCCTGATTTCAAAAATTATAGAAGGCATGGTGAATTTTTTCGTTGAAGAGAAAAACTGGTCGGTGCAAATCTAAAATCAAAAGCTATTATCGCGAATTAATGACACTTGAAATAATCGAAAGGCTCATTGCAGTCAATACACTGGTACAACGCTTTGCACGCGGTCGATCCAAACCTGCTCACCATTTTTGTATGATATGATTTACAACGAGGACATTGAACGACTTCTTGCTCCTGGAACAAGTCCAGTGTACAAACCGATTGAGAGGGATTAGGCGGAGCAATGCCAAAAGCTGCTAACTTTTCTTTTCCTTCTCTGCTCATCCAGTCCGTCGTCCAGGCCGGCGAGAGAATCGTTTTGATGTGAATGTTTTTATATCCATGTTCAAGTAATTTCATTCTGATATTCATGGTTATCACATCCATCGCAGGGCAACCCGAGTATGTGGGCGTGATAGTAACCGTAACCTTGGGTTCTGCTTTATTTAATTCACGCAATTCAACAGAACGCACGATGCCAAGGTCAACAATCGAGATTACCGGAATTTCAGGATCATAGATATCTTTCATCAGGTTCCAGATGCCGGTTTCTGAAAGATCTTTTGGCGAAATATGGTTATTGACTGCATTCATTAAGGTGTTCTTTTGTTTCAATCAAGTGATCGCCTACCACTCGCAACCGGGCAGTGCTCTCTGTAAAGATTGCATTTCAGATAAAATTTCATAGAGATGTTCCGTGTGATGGCCTTCTTTACCCAGGTTTTCCCGCTTCTGCTGGCTACTTTCGGGAATGGAAAGCGTTGCTTCACTTAAAACAGAACGTACTTTTTCATACCACTGCTCCTTTATTAAGGCATGATCAACTCTGATCCCATGCTTTGCCACCCCCGTTTCGTATGACGACTGAATAAACAATTCATCGGTAAACTCCCATAAATGATTCAGGGCATTCTTCATTCTTGTATGACTCTCATCGGTCCCATCGCCCAGACGGATGATCCATTCGCTACTCCATCGGGTATGATATGTTACTTCCTTCAATCCTTTTTCTGCAATAGAAGCGATGGTTTTGTCGCTGCAATGCTGCAGTTGCTGATATAAAAAATATTGATATGTGCTAAACAAAAATTGTCGGGTAACCGTTTGACCCCAATCTCCATTTGGCTGTTCTACCAACAAACAATTTTTAAATTCGTTTACGTCTCGCAGGTATGCCAAAGTATCTTCTGTAGATCCATCTGCTTTTAATTTTGCGGCGTATTGGTAAAAATTTCTCGCCTGGCCAATGAGATCAAGGGCAATATTGGATAAGGCAATATCCTGTTCAAGAATCGGCCCATGTCCTGTCCACTCGCTATCCCGATGACCAAGAATAAGTGCATTGTCTGCGAGGTGCAGCGGGTAGGCTATGAGGTGATTGGTTGATGAGTCAAATCGTTGATTGGTCTTCATTTTAACTGTTTTCTGAAACACGATATATCCGTTCTCACATATGTTTAAGTTCATCCGGCAAATCATAAAAAGTTGGATGACGATATACTTTATCATTCGCAGGTTCGAAAAAATTCTCTGCGTCATCGGGATTGGAAGCATGAATGGACTTACTCTCGACCACCCATATGCTTACTCCTTCCTGTCGACGTGTATATACATCGCGTGCGTTTTCTATCGCCATCTTCGCATCGGCTGCATGCAGGCTGCCTACATGTTTATGATCGAGGCCCTGCTTACTGCGAATGAACACTTCCCATAATGGCCAGGTTCCGGCCCCCTCCTGAGTTCCCTCAGTGGGGGAGGAATGTTGAGCGCCTTTTTGATTGTCGGGCAAATCACCGTAATAATATTTTCTAAATAAGATCATTTTCATGCTGCTTTTGTTTGAGAACGCATCGCTTCTTCTCCTCCACCAGGCGTTGCCGGTTGTTTCGATTTTTTATTCGCATATGCAAGAGCGGCCTCTCTCACCCAGGCTCCCTCTTCGTGGGCACTCACGCGAGCTTCTAATCTTTCTTTGTTACATGGGCCATTTCCATTGACAACATTCCAGAATTCGTCCCAGTCGATCGGGCCAAAATCATAGTGACCTCGTTCTTCATTCCATTTCAATAACGGATCGGGTAATGTCATGCCCAGGATTTTCACCTGCTCAGCACAGATATCAATAAAACGCTGACGCAACTCATCATTTGTGAATCGTTTTATTTTCCACTTCATGCTTTGGGCGGTATTCGGAGATGCGTCATCGTTCGGACCAAACATCATAACAGACGGCCACCACCAGCGATTAATGGCATCCTGACACATGTCACGCTGTGCTGCGCTTCCCTTACTTAAAGTCAGTAAGATCTCGAATCCCTGGCGCTGATGAAAGCTTTCTTCTTTGCAAATGCGTATCATGGCCCTGGAGTAAGGACCATAAGATGCACGGCACAATGGCACCTGGTTCATAATAGCGGCGCCGTCGACCAGCCAGCCAATAGCACCCATATCTGCCCAGGTTGGTGTGGGGTAATTAAAGATGGAAGAATACTTTGCCTTACCAACATGTAGTTGATGGATCATCTCATCGCGTGAGATACCCAATGTTTCTGCCGCGGAATAGAGGTAAAGCCCATGCCCCGCCTCGTCCTGCACTTTCGCAATAAGGGTTGCCTTTCTTCTTAATGAAGGAGCTTTTGTGATCCAATTGCCTTCAGGTAACATTCCCACAATCTCGCTATGGGCATGCTGACTGATCTGCCGAATAAGCGTTTTACGATACTGTTCAGGCATCCAGTCCTTCGGCTCAATACGTATTTCCTTATCGACCTTTTTCTGGAATATCTCTTCAGGATTGTGCATAGGCATCGTAATCAGGTTAAACGCAAATTTAATGAAACTAATGCTTGTTAGTCCAAGAGTAAGGGATCGTTACGGATGGCATTGTCCGACCCCACACCAGCGCGAGGATGTCGTCCCTGTTGCCAGGCTACTTCGCGTCAAAATCCACTACTACCAAGTCGGTTATGGGGTGAGATTGGCAGGTGAGAATGAACCCCTTCGCCAATTCATCAGGCTCCA